>CAKTER010000112.1 GCA_934552695.1 uncultured Eubacteriales bacterium | reverse complement strand
GAGTTTAGGACGGGCACAATGTCGGTTGCGCCCTCACGACCCATATATTAACACATTCGTAACAATTATGCAATGATTTTTGCCCATTTTTTAGGGCTTGTCCACCACTTTCCAAAAAAAGAGGCCGGAAAGCCCAAGAAACCGTGGTTTGCAAGATATTAAAAAACTATTAAAAACCGGATATTTTTGGGAAAAGCTGGGATAAAATCGAGGTAAAATTGGGAAATACTGGATGACGAGGAGCGGGAGGGAATAGAAAGGAGGGAGAAGGGAGAAGGGCGAAGGGAGAAGGGCGAAGGGCGAGGGTCAAAAGAAAAGGATGCAAAGGGGGAGGCCCTGCCAAGCCTCCCTCAGGGTATCCTCGCTGCTAAGGGCGTTAACGTACGCTGCGAGGAAAGCCCTTCGGTCGGCAAGGGGTGCGCTGGCTGGGCGGGAATTGGGTCAAGGGCAGTCACCGGATATGGCCCGCTCGGAACCGGGCTCGCCTACCCGGCTTAGGGCGTTAACGGCGCCGGGTGGCTCTCCCGCCCCCTCGCTGGGGGGAGGCGGGGGCGGAAAGGTCAAGGGCGAAAGAGAAGGACAACAAAAAGGACAACAAAAAGGACAACAAAAAAGCCAGAGCCGAAGCGGCTCTGGCGAAATAAGAGGAGAAAGGAAAGGAATCGGTTGGTTGGATTAAATGACTTTGTACTCCTTCAGCAGCTTTTCTACATCGGTGCCGGCAATCTTTTCCAGTGCCTTTTTCAGCACCACCTTTTCCATCAGGTTCAAGTCCATATCGGTAATGGGCTTGCCGTCCCGCAGCTTTACGGTGGCGTCCAGCAGGCACCGGACGTCGTACACGCTGCCCCACACCTCGGGCACGGCCCGGTCAACGTTCAGCAGGGTATACACGGCCTCCATGCCGGTCCGCATGGAATACTCGGTGGTAAAAATGGTATCCCGGGGGGTTTCGGCAAACTGGCCCAAAAAGGCGAAGTTGACGGCACCGGAGGGCACCACGTCGGGGCGGTCGCCATAGGCCCGGGGCATAAAGAAAGCGTCGATATAGGGCATCATCACAGGCACGGTGTTGGCGCTGTTCGTGGCCAGCTCCTCAATTTCGGCTGCGGGAACGCCGATGTGATACAGCCACTCCATGCAAATTTCCTTGCCGGTGCATTCCCGCATGGGCTTTTTCACAAAGTCGCCGGGCTTGTCGGTAAACAGGGAGTACACCCATACCAGGCAGTGGCCCTTGGGCTGATCCCGGAACTGGGGCTGGCGGTTGATGGTCCAGCTCATCAGCCAGGAGGAGTCCTTGACCGAAACGATGCCGCCGGTGACGACCCCGCCGCTGAGGGGATCCCGCTTGCAGATTTTTTTAATGTAGGGCAAAATCTTGGCGTCCAGCGTTTCCACCGTGGCGCTCATCCAGTTGGTCTGCTCCGGGTCGCTGCAAAACTTTTCGGGGTGGCCAAAGGCCGGGTCCTGGGCGGCAATCCGCTTCCACATATCCCAGCCGCCGCCGGGCTTTAAGGCGGTGTTGTAGGCCGCCGGGGTGTTCTGGCTGCCTAGGGACGAGTTTTCCACACAGCCGCCGTTGGTGATAAAGACCAAGTCGTTTTCCGTTAGGTCGATGGCGCTTTGCTCGCCGCCGTCCAATACCTCGATGCGGGTAGCTACCTTCCGGCCGGGCTTGCAATCAAACAACACATTGGTGACCTGGACGCCGTAGTGGAACTGCACCCCGGCCTGTTCCAAATATTTTACCATGGGCAAAATCATGGATTCGTACTGGTTATATTTGGTGAACCGCAGGGCGGTAAAGTCGGGCAGGCCGCCGATGTGGTGGATGTAGCGCTGGATGTAAAGCTTCATTTCCAGGGCGCTGTGCCAGTTTTCAAAGGCGAACATGGTGCGCCAATACAGCCAGAAATTGGAGTTTAACACCTCGTCGTCGAAAAAGTCGGTAATCTTTTTATCCTGCAATTCCTCGTTGGGAGTGAAGAACAGCTTCATAATCTCCATGGCGCCCTTATCGGAAATAGCGAACTTGCCGTCGGTGTGGGCGTCCTGGCCCCGGTTTTCGGTGGCCCGGCACAGGGAGAAGTTGGGGTCCTTTTTGTTCAGCCAGTAGTATTCATCCAGTACGCTGACGCCCTCGGTCTCAATGGAGGGGATGGAACGGAACAAGTCCCACATAACCTCGAAATGGTTGTCCATTTCCCGGCCGCCCCGCATCACATAGCCCAGGTTTTCAAACCGGTAGCCGTCGCAGGCGCCGCCGGGCAGGTTGCCCTTTTCCAAAACATGAATGCGTTCGCCCTTCATTTGGGCATCCCGCACCAGATAACAGGCTGCGGTTAAGGCCGCCAGACCGCTGCCGATGATATAAGCCGATTTGCCGTCCACGCCTTCGGGTTTTTGGGGCCGGGCAAAGGCCTCGTAGTTGCCGCTTCCGTAATACATAACCAAGACCTCCTTGTTTTTTTGTCCCGCCGGGGCGGGGAATGGTTGGTTTTCCTTTGGATGAGCTTAAGATAGCATATCCGGTTTTGGTTTACCATAATCAAAAAAAGCGCCGTGATAAAGAATTTATCACAGCGCCGCAATCGATATTTTTTTTATCAAAGGGAGCGACTTGATGAAAAATGACCGGGATTTTGCAGAGGAACCATTCCGGCAGGAAGCGGCTTGGGATAGGGAGACGGACACCGGAAGCCAAACAAGGCCCGGCGGTTGGCCGGTTCGTTAGGGCGCCGGCTTATCCGTCCGAAAGCGCTCCAGCGCTGCGGAAATCGCCCCGGAAATCGTCCGGTTCAGCCGGTCAACAATCCGCCGGGGGTCTTCTTTCATATCGTTTTTAATCCAGTCCAGGGTAATCCCCACCAGCGCATACTTAAAAAAGTCGGCGATAAAGGCTTTGTCGTCCTCCCGGACGGCCATGCCCCGGGCTTTCTCCTCGATTACGTTGATGACCAGGTCATAGGTCATCTTGTGCAGATATAGCTCTACCTGCTCCCGGCTGACGGAATGGTATACGTTTTGGATAAAGGCCTTGTTGCTGAGCAGCTCCTCCAAAATTTGCAAAAACCCTTCCTGCCAGGTGTCGTAGGTCTTTTTCCCCGCCAGCGCCTGCCGGGCGTCCTCCACACAGGCCCACTCTACCAAATCATAAATATCTTTAAAATGGTAGTAAAAGGTCATGCGGTTCATCCCGCAGTCGTCGGTAATATCGCTGATGGTGACTTTGTTGAGGGGCTTTTTTTGCAGCTGCTTTTTTAGGGACGCAACCAGCGCCCGCTTGGTTACCAAAGACATAAGGCACCTCCTGAGCTTATGCGGGGAGCGGGGGCAGCCGGTACAGGCGGCAGGCGTTTTGGGCCGTGGCCTGGGCTATCGCAATGGGGGTGGAATCCCGCAGGCAGGCCACTACCTCTGCCACATATACCAGATTCCCCGAGTCGTTCCGCTCGCCCCGCCGGGGAACGGGCGTTAGGTAGGGACAATCCGTCTCCAGCACCAGCCGCTCCAAGGGGATCCCGGCGGCTACCTCGGCGGTCTTTTTGGCCGAGGGGTAGGTCACCACCCCGCCAATCCCAATGTAAAAGCCCATTTGGATATAGTCCAGCGCCATGGGCAGGTGGCCGGAATAGCAGTGGATGACCCCCTCCCGTACCCCGCTGTCCCGGATGAGCTGAAAGGTCTCCTGGGCGGCGTCCCGGGAATGGATAATGACCGGGAGATGGAGGGAGCGGGCTTGTGCCAGCTGGTCGGCGAACCGCTTCCGCTGGATATCCCGGGGGGAGTTGTCGTAGTAGTAGTCCAGCCCAATCTCTCCCCAGGCGACCACCTTGGGCTGCTCCGTTAGGGCCGCCAAAGCGCCCAAGTCCCCGTGGTTGAGGCGGGCGGCGTCGTGGGGGTGTACGCCTACGGCGGCGTACACAAAGTCGTATTGGGCAGCCAGCGCCACCGAGGAGCGGGACGAGGCCATATTGGCCCCCACATTGACCACCCGGCTGAGCCCGTTTTGGTGGAGACGGGGCAGCAGCCGGGCCCGGTCAGCGTCGAACCGGGGGTCGTCGTAGTGAGCGTGGGAATCGAAAAACATCTTAGTGTACCTCGCCGCCGTGGGGGAAGTCGGGGTTTAGGGTGGTGAGCAGCGACAAATTGCCCTCCGCATCCTCGGCGGATAAAATCATGCCGTAGCTCATATCCCCCATCATTTTCCGGGGCGGCAGGTTGGTAATGGCCACCACGTTTTTGCCAATCAAGTCTGCAGGGTCATAGGCCCCGGCAATGCCGGAGAAAATCTGCCGGGTCTCGCTGCCGCATTGCAGCTGGAACTTCAGCAGCTTTTTCGATTTTTTTACCTTTTCGCAGGCCAGCACCTTGCAGACCTGGATTTGCACCTTGTCGAAGTCATCGATGGAAATTTCGGGCTTTTCGGCCACGGCTTCTTCGGCCGGGGCTTCCTCCGGGGCATTGGCCTTAGCCTGTGCGGCGGCCCGGGCGGCCTCCTCGGCGGCCTCCAGCTCGGCCAGCTCCTTTTTGGCGTCAATCCGGGGGAAGAGGGCCTCGCCCTTGTGGACGGGGTTTTCGGCAGGCAGCTGGCCAAAGACGGCCGCCGATTCCCAGGTACGCAGGGCAGCGGGGGCGTTGATTTGATCCAGCAGCTTGTGGGCCGACTGGGGAATAAAGGGGGTCAGCAGCACTCCGGCAATCCGCAGGCACTCCAGCAGGTTGTAGAGGACGGCGGCCAGCCGGGGCTTGTCCTCCTCGTTTTTGGCCAAAGCCCAGGGGGCCGTTTCGTCAATATATTTGTTGGCCCGGGAAATCAGGGTGAACACCTCGGCCAGAGCGCTTTGGAAGGCATAGGCCTCCATATGGGCCTCGTACTTATCCCGCAGGGCATTGGCCAGGGCGATGAGCTCGTCATCCAGCGGAGCGGCGGTGCGCTCTGCCGGCAGGGAGCCGCCGAAATATTTTTCTACCATGGCCACGGAGCGGCTCAGCAGGTTGCCCAAATCGTTGGCCAAATCGGCGTTAATCCGGGTAATGAGGGCCTCGTTGGAGAAGCTCCCGTCGGAGCCGAAGGGGAACTCCCGCAGCAAAAAGTACCGCAGGGCGTCGCTGCCGTAGCGGCCGCACAGCAGCACCGGGTCCACCACGTTGCCCTTGGATTTGCTCATTTTGCCGCCGGACAGCAGCAGCCAGCCGTGGCCGTAAACCTTTTTGGGCAGAGGCAAATCCAGCGCCATCAGCATAGCCGGCCAAATGATGGAGTGGAACCGGACGATCTCCTTGCCCACAAAGTGGACGTCGGCGGGCCAGAAGGTTTCAAAGTCGTGGTACCTGTCGTTGCCGTAGCCCAGCGC
>CAKTER010000111.1 GCA_934552695.1 uncultured Eubacteriales bacterium | reverse complement strand
TCCCGCAGGAATCGATACCCATCATGGGACGGGGCGGCAGATTGGTGATGGCAAGGCAGGTCTTGCCCACCAGCTCCTCCGGCTCATAATACTCGTGAATACCACTCAAAATCACCCGGTCCGTGCCGGTGCCATCGTCCAACGTGAACTTCAAAAGCTTTTTGGACTTCTTCACGGCTTCGCAGGCCTTGACCTTGACCGCCCGGTAATCGGACTTGGCAAAGGTCTCAAAATCTACATAATCCGCAAACAGCGGCTCAATCTCCACTTGGGAAAAATCAATTTTTTCCTCCACGACCGGGACAGCCGGAGCGGCCTCCGCCTTTTCCGCCTTTTTCGGCGCATCCAGCGGCTTCATGGTGGGGAACAAAATAATATCCCGAATGGACACGGCCTCGGTCAGCAGCATGGAGAACCGGTCGATGCCCAGCCCCAACCCGCCGGTAGGGGGCATCCCGTATTCCATGGCCCGCAAAAAGTCCTCGTCAATCATGTTGGCCTCTTCGTCCCCGGCGGCCCGCAGCTGCTCCTGCCGCTTAAACCGGCCCCGCTGGTCGATGGGGTCGTTCAGCTCGGAATAGGCGTTGGCATACTCCCGGCCCACCACAAACAGCTCAAACCGCTCGGTGTAGTCGGGCTTTTCGGGCTTCCGCTTGGTCAGGGGCGAAATTTCCACAGGGTAGTCGATGATAAAGGTGGGCTGAATCAGGTTCTTTTCCACAAACTCCTCGAAGAAGAGGTTTAAAATATCGCCTTTTTCGTGGACCTCCATGTATTCGATGCCCTTTTCCTTCGCCACCCTCCGGGCCGCCTCGGTATCGGGAATCTGGTCAAAGTCCACCCCGGCAAACTCCTTTACGGCCTCTACCATGGGCAGGCGGCGGAAGGGCTTGCTAAAGTCGATTTCATGCCCGCCGTAGTGGACCACGGTGGTGCCCAGTACCTTTTGGGACACGGTGCGGAACAGACCCTCGGTAATATCCATCATGTCGTGATAATCCGCATAGGCCTGATACAGCTCCAGCAGGGTGAACTCCGGGTTGTGGCGGATGGAAATGCCCTCGTTGCGGAACACCCGGCCAATCTCGTACACCCGCTCCAAGCCGCCGACGATAAGCCGCTTGAGGGGCAGCTCCAGAGCAATCCGCATATACATGTCGATGTCCAGGGTGTTGTGGTGGGTAATAAAGGGCCGGGCGGAGGCGCCGCCGGGGATGGTTTGCAGCACCGGGGTCTCCACTTCCATAAAGTCCAGGTTATCCAAATAGGCCCGAATCTCCCGGATGATGGCGGAACGCTTTAAAAAGGTATCCTTTACCTCGGGGTTTACAATCAAATCCACATACCGCTGGCGATACCGCTGCTCCATGTCCTTTAAGCCATGGAACTTTTCGGGCAGCACCCGCAGGCTCTTGCTTAACAGCACCACCTCGTGAGCATGGACGGAGACCTCCCCGGTCTTGGTTTTAAACACCACGCCGGTGACGCCTACAATGTCGCCAATATCCAGCTTTTTAAAGGCGGCGTAGGCCTCGTCGCCGATGTCGTTGCGGCTGACATAGCACTGGAACAGCCCCTCCTTGTCCTGAATATGGCAAAACGAGGCCTTGCCCATAATCCGCTTGCTCATCAGCCGGCCGGCCACGCCAACGGTCTGGCCCTCCAGCTCGTCGTAATGCTCCACAATGTCCTTGCCGTGATGGGTCACGTTATATTTCCGGATTTGGAAAGGGTCCTGCCCGGCGGCCTGCAACGCCGCCAGCTTCTCTTTCCGAATTTGCATTTGTTCGCTCTCTTGTTCTTCCTGCTGCGGGGTTGCTGCCCGCAGTTCTTCCTCTGCCATGGGTCGGCCTCCTTTTTGTTGCTGCGCTGCTTATCGGGTAATGGAAAGAATTTTAAAGCCCATAGAGCCGGCCGGGGCTTCCACCACCACGGTCTCGCCCACCCGGTGGCCCAAAAGCCCTTGGCCCACGGGGGACTCGTTGGAAATACGCCCGTCCATGGGGTCGGCCTCGGTGGAGCCCACGATGGTGTAGGTCATCACCTCGTCAAACTCCAAGTCCAAGATTTCCACCTTGCTTCCCAAGGACACCACATCGGACTGGGCAGGGTCTACGTCAATAACCTCGGCGTTCCGCAGCAGCTTTTCCAGCTCGGCAATCCGGGCCTCGATCTCGGCCTGTTCCTCTTTGGCGGCGTCGTATTCCGCATTTTCCGAAAGGTCGCCCTGTCCCCGGGCCTCTTTAATTTTTTCGGCCACTTCTTTCCGGCGGACCACCTTTAGGTTTTCCAGCTCCTCTTCCATGCGCTGCAAACCTTCGTAGGTCAGCACCACTTTCTTTTCATTCATATCCCTATCTCCTCTCCGGGTCACATTGCCAAAAATTATAGCAGACTCCCTGCCAAAAATCAATGAATTCAATCCGAAAAATGCCCGCAAATCAACTCTTCCAGCCGTTTTTGGCTTTCGGCGGCGTTGATTTCCCGCCGAAACTCCGCCGCCCCGGGCAAGCCCTTGGCATAGTGCCCCAAGTGCGTCCGCATTTCCCGCACCGCCGTGTACTCGCCCTTGTAGTCCACCAGCATGTGCAAATGCCGCAGGGCCATGGCCCGCCGCTGGGCCGGGGTGGGCAGGGGCAGGCGCTCCCCCCGCTCCAAAAATGCCCGTACCCGGGCAAAAATCCAAGGGTCGCCCTGGGCCGCCCGGCCAATGCTTACGGCGTCGCAGCCGGTCTCCCGGAGCATCCGGGCCGCCTCCTCCGGGCCGGTCACATCCCCATTGCCAATCACGGGGATAGACAGGGCCGCCTTCACCCGGGCAATACAGCCCCAGTCCGCCTGTCCGCTGTAATACTGCTCCCGGGTGCGGCCGTGAACGGCTACCGCCGCCGCCCCGCCTCGCTCCGCCGCCAACGCCGCTTCCACGGCCAGCTCCTCGTCCAGCGCAAAGCCCTTGCGGATTTTTACGGTAACCGGTTTTGGGGTAGCCGCCGTCATAGCCGCCACCATGGCCTCGATCTTAGCCGGGTCCTTCAGCAGGGCGCTGCCCTCGCCGTTTTTTACGACCTTGGGGGCCGGGCACCCCATGTTCACGTCCAAAATATCCACCGGCTCGTCATTCAGCCGGGCCGCCATCTCTCCCAAAAGCACCGGGTCGCTGCCAAAGAGCTGCACCGCCACTGGCCGCTCCTCCGGCAAGGTGGAAAGCAGCTTGTGGGTATTCTCGTTCCGGTAAAACATCCCCTTGGCGCTAACCATTTCCGTGGTCACCAGCGCCGCCCCCTGCTCCCGGCACAGCAGCCGGAAGGGCAGGTCGGTAATCCCCGCCATGGGGGACAAAATCACCGGGGCTTCCAATGTCAGGTTTCCAATCTTCATCGGCTCTCCATCCCGTTATTCCGTTTCGTCCGCCGGCGGCAGCAAGGGCCCCGGGGCTACGTCCATGGCCCCGTTGCCGGTAAACACCGGAGGCTCCGGCTCCGCCCCCACCGCCCGGTGAGCCCGGGCCGCCGGACGTTTAGCCGGGCGCTTGCCCTTATTTTTCTGGTAAATAATCCGCAGGCCCTGCAAGGTGAGCAAGGGATCCAACACATCAAAGATTTCGCCGTTGGGGTCGATGACCCGGGCCAGCCCGCCGGTAGCAATGGCCCGGGCCTCGGGCAAATCCAGTTCTTTTTTAAACCGGTCGATGATATACCGGGCCTCGCCAATCCCGCCGTATACAATGCCCGCCTGCAAGCTGCCCACCGTGTTTTTTACCACAATGGAGCCGGGATGGCGAATCTCAATCCGGGGGAGCTGGGAGGCCCGCTGGTACAGGGCCTCGGCGCTAATCTGAAGCCCCGGACAGGTCACGCCGGTCACAAACTCACCCTCGGCGGTCAGCACATCAAAGGTCGTGGCGGTGCCATAATCAATCACAATGGCCGGGCCGCCGTAAATCTCCTTGGCCGCCACCAGGTTGGCCAACCGGTTGGCCCCCATTTCCTTGGGGTTTTCCATGTGGAGGCTAATCCCCGTCCGCAGCCCCGGCTCCACCACCATGGGCTCCAGCCGAAAGTACTTTTGGATGCCCCGCACCAGCGAGTACATCATATGCGGCACCACCGAGGCAATGACCACGCTTTCCAATTGCGAGGCGTCAATGCCCTGGCTGTCAAAAAGGGAATGGATAAAAATACCCGTCTCATCGGCGCTGCGATACCCCCGGGTCGCCATCCGCCAGTTGGCAATCAGCCGCTTCCCCTCGTAAACGCCCAAAACAATATTGGTGTTGCCCACGTCGATTACCAGGATCATTTTCGTCCCTCCTCGTTGGTCCGCCACCGGGCTCTCCCGTCCCGGTTCCTGCCGTTTCTTCCTTTATAGTATAGGGTTTTTGGCCGCAAAATACAAGGCCAGTCCCTTTAAAAGCGCCCCATGCTGCCGCAGGGTCTCCTTAATCACCAGCGCCGCCCCAATCTCGTCCAGGGCCAGGGCGTCATCGGCTACGGTCCGCAGCTCCACCTGCCCCTCGGCATCCAGCAGCACAAGAAAGGTGGCCCCTATGCGCTCCGCCCCGGAAGCACACAGGGCCTTTAGCTCCTGCCGCAGGTCCTCGGGCAGACCGTTTAGCAGGGGATGCTGGTAATACTTCCGCTGGGCGGGGTTGGCCGCCGCCAAAATCGTTTCTTCCATGGGTTCCCTCCTTACGACTCTCCGTCCTTCCGCTCCCGCAGGGTCACCTCGCCGGACTCCACCCGGACGGGGCCGTTTTCCGTTTCCACAACCAGAGAGCCATCGGGCAAAATATCGGTTGCCCGGCCCCAAAACGGCTGGGCGGCATGAATGTCCACCGCTTTCCCCAAGGTGACGGACAGCGCCCGGTACCCCTCCCGCAAAGCGGCAAAGCCCCCGGCGGTAAACGCCTCGTACCGTTCCTCCAGCCGGTTTAGGAGCGCCGCCAAAAACGCCTCCCTCTCCCAGTCTTGGCCGGTAAGCTGCCACAGCGACCCGGCAATCCCCGCTTCCGGCGGAAACGCCCGGGTGTTCAGGTTCATCCCCATGCCCACCACGGCAAAGGCCAGCCCGCCCTCGCCCACGGCGGCCTCGGTGAGGATACCGCTCAGCTTTTTCCCTTGGCACAGCACATCGTTGGGCCACTTAATCCCCGCCGGGAGCCCCGTCAGCTCCCGCACCACCTCGCACACGCACAGCCCCGCCATCAGGGTCAGGGCCGGGGTTTCCTCCGGCGGCATGGGCGGCTTCAGCAACAGCGAAACATACAGGTTTTCCCCCGGGGGTGAGGCCCAGGCCCGGCCCCGGCGGCCCCGGCCGGCGCTTTGGGACTCGGCACAGATAACAAGCCCCTCGGCCTCGGCGGCCCGCTGCTGCACATCGGCCTTGGTGGAGCCGGTGTAGGGGGCGACCTGCCCGGTGCGCACGAACCCGTTGTCGGTCGGCATGTCGGCGTA
>CAKTER010000110.1 GCA_934552695.1 uncultured Eubacteriales bacterium | reverse complement strand
GGGGCCACCCGGGCCAGCGATAAAATCCGGGTCGTCAATTTGGCTACCGGGGAGGAGCTGCCCCTGTCCAAAAAGGAAGAGCCGGGGAACCGGCTGCTGGGGCTGGGGGCCGGCGCCTTCGAAAATACGGTGTTTATTGGCCAGCTGGCCAGCGTGGTTGACCCGGAACGGGATAAAAACGGCGAGATTTTGCACCATTTGGAAAATCTGGTCAGTACCGGCGACGCCGGGGTGTCCTACCCTGTGGTCAAAAAGCGGTTGGAAACGGCCATGGCCCAGCTACACCGGCCCCGGGGCGGCGGAAAGGCCGACCGGTTGCAGGAAGAACGGCAACGGCTGTTGACGCAGCAGGAGGCCGTGGCCCAAGCCCAAGAGGAGCGAGAAGGGCTGCTGGCCCGCCTGCAAGCCTTGAACGGGCAAAAGGCCGCAGCCGGACAAGCGTTGGCGCAGGCAGAGCAGGCGGCGGCAGAAAGCCAAAAACAGCAGGAGATTGCCCGGCTACAGGATATTTTGGCCATCGGGGAGCGGGCCCAAGCCCGGCAGGCCGAGGCCGACCGCTTACAGGCCGAGCTGCTTTGCCAAGGCGTACCCCTGACTCCGGAACAGCTGAGCGGTTGGCGGGGGCAGGTGGAAAGGGTACAGGCCGCCTATCGGGAGGTGCGCAGCTACACCGAGCAGACCCGGGCGCTGGACGCCCTGCGGGCTGAAACCCTGGGCAAGGCCCGGCAAGAGCAGGAGGCCGCCGGTCAAAAATGGGAGGCAGCCCAAGCCGCCTGGGAGGGCCAGCAGCGGGCCGGGCAGGAAATTGACGCCGCCCGGGAAGCAGCGGCACAAAAGCGGGAGGCCGCTCAGCAAGCCGCCCAAGCCGCCCGGCAGGCCGAGGAAGGCCTGCAACAGGAGTATACCCATTGGCAGCAAAATGCCCCGGCGGCTTTACCGCCGCCTGCTCCGTCCGGGTCTCCGGCGGTAGGGGCTCTGCTGGCCCTGGGGGCTGCGGCCGAACTGGCCGGTATCCTCACCCGAGGCGGCCAATCCGTTGCTTCTTATGTCCTTAGCGTGGTTGGCGCAGCGCTTCTTCTGGTTGCCGTTTTGCTGTATTTCGGCCAAAAGAGGGGGAGACAACAGCAAGCAGCCGCATGGGAAGCAGCCCAGACCGCCCAGCGCACGGCTGCGGAGCGCCAATGGGCCGCCCGGCTGCAAGAGGCCCGTTCCCAAACAGAACAGGCCCAGGCCGCCCAAACCCAGGCCGAGGCCCACTGGGAGAGCGTCCAGACCCGTTGGCAGCAAAGCCAAATCGACCGGGCGCAGGCCGCCGAACGCCGGGCCGCTGCGCAGGCACAGCGAGACGAGACCGCCCGGCAGTTGGAGCAGGTCATGACGCAATGGCAGGAACAGCAGGCCCAAAGCCAGCAGGAGAGCAGCCGTTTGCGGGAAGCCGCCGACAGCCAATGGCAGGCCCTGCAGCAAGCGCTGGCCCCGCTGGGGACCTTTGCCACCGGTGTACAGGTGCTGGAACGGCTGGATGCATGGGAGCAAGCCCAAAGCCGCCGACAGGCCGCCCAGGCCGCTGCGGATGAAGCCCAAACCAGCTTTGTCCGGGCGCTGAACGGCCAAACACCGGAGGCCGTTGTCCGACGGCTGGCTCAGCTGGCCCCGGAAGGGGAAACCAGTCCGGTTCCGCCGGAAATCGAGACCCCCTCTCTGCCTTTGGCCGCCCTGCGGGAGCGCACCCAGGCTCTGACGGTGGAGGAGGAGCGGCTGAAGGAAGAGCTGAAGCACCGGTTTACGGCACTTCCCGATGCCTTTGAGGTTCGTCGGGCGTTGCAAGATATCTCCGAGGCCTTGGAAGAGCAGGAAGGCTTTTATCAGGCGGCCGCTTTGGCCGCTCAGGTATTGGACGAGGCCTTTGAGGAAATGCAAAGCAGCTTTGGCCCGGCACTAAACCGAAAAACCGCCGATCTTTTGAACCGACTGACCGGCGGCCACTACACCGGGGCGCTGGTATCCCGGTCGCTTGCGGTGCAGGTACAGGAGGCTGCCGCTCCGCTGCTGCGGGAACCGGGGTATCTCAGCGGCGGTACGCTGGATCAGGTCTATTTTTCCCTGCGGTGCGCCATTGCCGCCCTGCTGGGCGAGAGCCGGGGAGAAGCCCTGCCGCTGCTGCTGGACGACCCCTTTGTTCAATACGACGACGGCCGCTGCACACAGGCGCTGGCATTTTTGCAGGAGGAAGCCCAACGGGGCACCCAAAGCCTGCTGTTTACCTGTCACCGGTACCTTCTGGGATTGGCCCCCGAAGCCATCTGTCAAAATCTAACAGAAAGTGAGAACTGCCATGAACCGTATTGCTGAGTTTAAAAAAGTAAGCCTAAACCAGTATTTGGCTGATTGCGGCCCCGAAAGCGCCGCCGTATACCAGAGTGTTTTGCTCCCCCGGCGGGCTACGGCCGGGTCGGCCGGTTACGATTTTTTTGCCCCCCAGGCCATTGACCTGGCCCCCGGCGAGACCATTCGGGTGGCCACCGGCATCCGGGCGCAAATCGACCCGGGCTGGGTGCTGCTGCTGTTCCCCCGGAGCAGCCTGGGATTTAAATACCGGCTTCAGCTGGACAACACCGTGGCGGTCATCGACAGCGATTATTACGGCGCCGCAAACGAGGGGCATATTTTTGTAAAAATGACCAATTTAGGGCAAAAGCCCTTACATATTGACTCCGGCCAGGCTATGTGCCAGGGCCTTTTCCTGCCCTTTGGCGTCACGGTCAATGATGAAGCGGCAGGCCAGCGTACCGGCGGGCTGGGCAGTACCGACGGCGCCGGCCGGCGGTAACGATGCGGCCAAAGTAGAGCGGGGGACTGCATAGCGCAGCCTCCCGCCTTTTTAAAACAGGACAAATCCAAACGGGATTCTGCTGCTGTAAAAGTAAAGGACGCCAGTTTTTTTAATTTTTTCCGTTTTTTGGCTGATTTTTGTCGAATATACAAATTTCTTAACCAAATCTTTATTTGGATTATGCTACAATAATTATGTAGTCAGGAGGAAGTACCATGATAGAGCCCGAAGAGCGTCAACTGATAAGGGATTGCGTCCTGGCCTTCGTTCTGCCGTCCTTGGCCTTTGCCGCCGTCATTTTTATGCAAAAGGTCTCCCATTCCGGTTCGGGGGCCCTGCCGCCTATGGTTTTCGTGATGGCTGTCTTTTTGGTGTCCTGGGGCACCCAAGGCTATCTGTGGGGAATTTTGGCCTCGCTCCTCAGCGTTTTGGCAGTCAACTTCGCATTTACCTTCCCGTATTTTGAATTCAACTTTTCTTTGCCAGAAAATATGTTTTCGGGGGTGGTTATGCTGTTTGTGTCCATCATGACCAGCACCCTGACTACCAAGCTGAAGCAGCAGGAACGGATTCGGGCTGAAAACGAAAAGGAAAAAGAAAAAGAAAAGGTGCGGGCCAACCTGCTGCGGGCCGTTTCCCACGACCTGCGGACGCCCCTAACCTCTATTTATGGTTCTTGCTCTACCATCATGGAAAACTACGACTCCCTGAGCAAGGAACAGCAGTTTAAGCTGCTGGGGGAGGTTTGCGCCAACGCCGAGTGGCTGAACCGAATGGTGGAAAACCTGCTTTCGGTCACCCGGATTGATAGCGAAAAAATATCGGTTACCAAAACGCCCACGGTTTTGGAGGAACTTATCGATGCCGTGGTAGTAAAGTTTAAAAAACGTTATCCCGACCAACCCATTGCGGTGGATATCCCCGAGGATTTTGTGATGATTCCCATGGATTCCATGCTCATCGAGCAGGTGCTGGTCAATCTGCTGGAAAATGCTGTGGATCACGCCATTGGCATGACCCAGCTGACTATAAAAGTATTTACGCAGGGGGATTGGGCAATCTTCGAGGTTACCGACAACGGCTGCGGCATCCCCAAGGAGCGGCTGGCCACCCTGTTTTCGGGAATGCCCCATCAAGATAACCGGCCGTCCGACAGCGGGAAGCGGAACATGGGCATTGGCCTTTCCGTTTGTGCCACCATCATCAAAGCCCACGGCGGCAATATCGAGGCCAGAAGCCGGGCCGGCAGCGGCACCACCATTCGATTCTCGCTGGAGCGGGAGGAGGCAGAAGCAGAGGATGAGTAACAATAAATATAAAATCCTTTTGGTAGAGGATGACCCCAATATTTGCAGCTTTGTGGAAACGCTCCTGAACACCAACGGCTATCAGCCGCTCATTGCCCACACCTGCGGCATGGGACAGGCGCTGTTTTCTTCCCATACCCCCGATTTGGTCATTTTGGACCTGGGGCTGCCCGACGGCGACGGGCTGGATTTTATCCGTACCGTCCGCCAAAAATACGTTACCCCTATCATTGTCCTTTCGGCCCGCACCACCGAACAGGATAAGATAGATGCCTTGGATTTGGGCGCCAACGATTATATTACCAAGCCCTTTGGGAACGGCGAGCTGCTGGCCCGGGTACGGGCTGTGCTGCGGAACGCCCGGTTGAGTGCAGCGGCCCTCCCCGGGGGGAAGTTTTCAGCCGGTGGGCTGGAAATTGATTACGACCGGCGGCAAATTTGGGTAGAGGGCCGGGAGATTCGCCTGACCCAAACGGAATACAATATCGTCGCCCTGCTTTCGGAAAACCCGGGCCGGGTGATGACCTACAATGCCATTTCCCAGGCCATTTGGGGCTGGGCCGATACCGGCAGCACCAAAAAGCTACAGGTCAATATGGCCAACATCCGGAAAAAGCTGGGGAGCCGTCCCGGCGAAAACGCTTATATTTTAAACGAATTGGGCGTAGGCTATCGGATGAACGATGAAAACTCCAACCGCCAGACCGGCGAGGGCTGAAAAAGCGCCCTTTGGCCGCTGGCGGTTGCAGGAAGCAGGCTTTATGATCTTTTGAAAGAGGTGATTGTTATGGAAAAATTGGTAGGCCCGGAATTACGGTATCTCAGCAATTTGATTTTACGGCAAATGGAGCGGAACCAGGCAGACGACAACGATTGGGAAAAGATTACAGGACGCAACGGCTGGATTATCGCCTATCTGTACAAAAACGAAGGGAAGGACGTATTCCAGCGGGATTTGGAAAACACCTTCGGCATCACCCGCTCCACGGCCTCCAAGGTGGTCATCCTGATGGAGAAAAAAGGCCTCGTCACCCGGGTGAGCGTACCCCAGGACGCCCGGTTGAAAAAGCTCTGCCTTACCCCCAAGGGCCGGAAGCTTTGCGTGGACATGATTGAAAAGCTTGCCGAGGTAGAAGAATCCCTGACGGATGGGTTTTCCGATGCGGAGCTGAGCCAATTCCTTTCCTGCGTGGAGCGAATGAAAGCAAATATGCGGTAACATCAGAGCCCCTCCCGGCTTTCTCCGGGCGGGGCCTTTTTTGTTTTGCCCCGAAGCCCCCGAAAGAGTGCTTGCCTTCCTTTTTCAATACACCGGTTTTCTTAAAGGCGGAGAATCCGGCCGTGTTTATTGATGTGTGATAAAGAAGCAATAGAAGTGTAAAAAATTTTGCCGTTCCTATCCGGCACTTGCGCATTGTGT
>CAKTER010000109.1 GCA_934552695.1 uncultured Eubacteriales bacterium | reverse complement strand
CAAACCGGGGACACCATCCAGACCGAATCCCTGTATTGGGGCCTGGCCCCCTATTCCGACGCCCTGCCCGGCCTGTATGCCAACCTGACCGGAAGCTGTACCTATAACGCCAAAACCGGAACCCTCAGCCTGTATGGCTCGGTGGATGCGGAATTGTCCGGGCTTTGGCTGGATACCGTCCGGTCCGTCGATTTGGTGGCCCGGGCCAACGGGAGAGAAATTTACCGCACCGCTCTGGCCCCCGGCTTCTCCGATGCCAACCTCGCAGCCTCTCAGGCCCAGCCTATTGCCGAGGCGGAACCGATAACCTCTGGCGAGTCGGCTCCCGTGTATAGCCAGGCCAACTATTTCTGCAATCTGCCGGAGGAGCTGACGCTGGGGGCCAACCAAACGCTGAAGCTGACCGTGGATGCGGCGCTGTCCAATGGGCTGGAGCTGCGCTCCGAGGTGTACCGGACCGAAATCGACGCCCAGGGGACGGAGACGGATTCCGAATGGGTCGGCGGCGACGCTGTGATTTACGACGCCCAGGGAACGCTGCTCTATAACCCCAATCTGTAATTTGTGCTGTGTTTTTCAGCCGGGCCTTGTCCCGGCTTTTTCTTTTGCCCTTTTTTCTCTTACCCTAAAAGCGTTGGCTTGGCTCTATCTTGCATTTACTTTCATCTGTTTGCCAAAAATATGCTCTCAAATAGGCGAAAATCCATCAATCCCCTTGAAACAATCTCCCGTTAGACTAATAACAATCCCTCCGACAGCCAAACGGCTGTCACTCCCTTTACACAAGGGAGCCTAGGGGCAAGGGGCAAAGGCAAAAATTTCCTCCGCACCAAGCCTCCCTTCGAGGAAGGGAGGTGGCTGAGCTGCGTAGTGGCGAAGCCGGAGGGATTGCGTCCTTGACCTTCCTCCCCCCTCGCCCTCCCTGCTCCCTCGCCCCTTTCCTACTTCACCAGCAGCTTCACCAGCCCAAACCCAATCATCCCGCACCCGGGAAAGGTCAGCACCCAAGCCAACACCATCTCCCGGGCCAGCCCCCAATCCACGCTATGCCAGTCCCCGGCGGCCCCGGCCCCCATCACCGCCGTGGTTTTGGTGTGAGTGGTGGAGACCGGCAGCCCACCGGCGGTGGAAAGCAGCAGGCACACCGCCCCGGCCACGTCGGCGGCAAACCCCTGCAACGGCGAAAGCGGGGTCATCTCCTGTCCCACCGCCCGAATGATGCGCCGCCCGCCCAGCGCCGTTCCCAAGGCCATACACAAGGCGCAGTACACCGTTAGGCCAAAGGGCATGGCGGCGGGCATCCCCCCGGTTTTTCCCCGGGCCAAGGCCGCCCCCAGCCAAAACACCCCCATAAACTTTTGCCCGTCCTGCGCCCCGTGGCAAAAGGCCATGGCGGCAGCGCCCCCTACCTGTCCCCGGCGAAAAAAAGCTGCGGTGCGCCGGCCCCGGCTGAGGGCCGAAAACCCCCGGGTGAGCCAAAACCCCAGGCCAAACCCCAAAATGGCCGAAAGCCCCAGCCCGCCAAAAACCCATTGCCAAGCCCCGGGTTGGAGGCTCCCCGCCGCCCCAGGCATTCCCAGGGCCGCCCCCGCCAGCCCTGCCATTAACGCATGGCTTTCGCTGGTAGGAATGCCAAAGTACCAAGCCGCAACCGCCCAAATCACAATGGCCGTGAGGGCAGCGCACAGCCCCAAAAGCCCCCGGGCCGGGTCGGGGCCAAAGTCCGCTATGTGGCACAGGGTTGCCGCCACCCGGGCCTGCCCCCGGGCCGCCGTCCATACCCCCAAAAAATTCATGCCCGCCGCCAAAAGCAGCGCCGGCCGCAGCCCCAAAGCCCCGCTGCCCACACAGGTGGCAATGGCGTTGGGAGCGTCGGTGCCGCCGTTGACTAAAATCACCGCCGTAACCAGCCCCAAGGTCAGCCATAACGCCGGGCTGCCCCCGGATATAAGCTCCCTCATCCTCTCCCCCCTAAAGAGGCCGGATCTCCCGCCCTCGTTTTTTTCCAAAATATGCTCTAAAATAAATGAAAATGCGATAATTTCCTTTTTTAAGCAATCCCCCCGACAGCCGAACGGCTGTACTCCCTTTACACAAGGGAGCCTAGGGGCAAAGGGCAAGGGACAACTCCCCTTCCCCTTTATTCCTATTCCTATGCCCCTTCCTGCTTTTTTCCATACAAAAAAGCCCCCCGAAGGAGGCTTTTTCATTTTTTCAAGATAGTCTTATCCCGCTTTTTTCGATTCGGGCAGCAAATTCGTCATGCTCTTCAGGCTGATGGCCAGCGTGGACATATTGTGCAGCAGCGCCGACATGGTCGGCGGCAAAATCCCCAGCACCCCCAGCACAATCAGGGAGAAGTTAAAGCCCACAATAATCCGGTAGTCCCGGTGAATCCGCCCCATCAGCGCCTGGCTCAGCCGCCGCAGGGTCACCAGCACCTCCAAATCCTCGGAGGCAATGGTCACATCGGAAATCTCCCGGGCAATGGCCGCCCCGGTGTTGATGGCAATGCCTACGTCGGCCTCCGACAGGGCCAGGGAATCGTTCACCCCGTCCCCAATCATAATCACCGTCCGGCCCGCCGCCTTTTCGCTGCGGACAAAATTGGCCTTATCCTCGGGCAGCACCTCGGCATAAAACTCGTCCAGGCCCACCTGCCGGGCCACCGCCGCCGCCGTCTTTTTGTTGTCGCCGGTCATCATCACCACCTTGGAAATACCGCAGGCGTGTAGGGCTTCGATGGTAGCCCTGGCCTCCGTCCGCAAGGGGTCAGATACACAGATTACCGCCGCCAGCTTACCGGAAATGCACAGGTACAGCAGGGAGTATTCCTCGGGCAGGGCCTCGAACTTCTCCTCCTCGCCGGCAGGCACCACACAGCCCTCGTCCTCAAACACAAAGTGGGGGCTGCCAATAATGACCTTTTCGCCGTTGACCATACTGGAAATGCCGTGAGCCACCACATATTCCACCTGGGAATGGCACTCCTCGTGGGAAAGCCCCCGGTGCCGGGCCTCCTCCACCACGGCGTTGGCCATGGAGTGCGGGTAGTGCTCCTCCAAACAGGCCGCCAGCCGCAACACCTCGTCCTCGGCATGGTCGCCAAAGGGGATGACCCGGGCCACCTTGGGCAAGGCATAGGTCAGGGTGCCGGTCTTATCGAACACCACGGTATCGGCGTTGGCAATGGCCTCCAAAAAGCGCCCGCCCTTAATGGAAATGCCGTAATGGCCGCTTTCCCGCATGGCCGAAAGCACCGACAGGGGGATGGCCAGCTTCAGGGCGCAGGAAAAGTCCACCATCAGCACCGACAGCGCCTTGGTGGCGTTGCGGGTAATACACCAGGTAGCCGCCGCTCCGCCCAGGGTGTAGGGCACCAGCCGGTCGGCCAGCCGGGCGGCCTTGTCCTCGGCCACCGACTTCAGCTTTTCCGACTCCTCAATCATTTTCACGATTCGGTCGTACCGGCCGCCGCCCTGGGCCTTGTCCACCGCAATCACGCACTCGCCCTCTTCGGCTACCGTCCCGGCGTAAACATAGCTGCCCGCCCGCTTCAGCACCGGCAGGGATTCCCCGGTGATGGAGGCCTGGTTCACGGTCATTTCGCCGTCTACCACCTTGCCGTCCAAGGGAATCATGTTCCCGGTGCGGACCACAATCCGGTCGCCCACCCGTACAGAGCCAATGGGCACCAAAATCTCGGTGTTGTCGGTCTTAAGCCACACCTTGTCCACCCCCAGCGACATGGCGTCGGCCAGGTTGGCTACCGACTTTTTGTGGGTCCATTCCTCCAGCAAATCGCCCAGGCCCAGCATAAACATCACCGAACTGGCGGTGTCGAAGTCCCCCCGCAACAGCGAAACGGTAACCGCCGTGCCATCCAGCACCGCTACCGAAAGCTTGCCGCGGAAGAGGGCCGAAAGCCCCTTGCCAATGTAGGGGATGGCCCGGTAAAGAGCCATAGCCGTGGTGAGGGGGGCGGGTAAAAACAGCTTGGAAATGACCCGCCGCAAAATCATGGAGGCCAGCCGGTCCTCGAACTCCCGGTTCAGGGCCCGGGACGTATGCTCCGGCACCAGATTCAGCGCTTCGGCCGCCGCAAACGAGAACCGCCCCAGCGCCTGCACCAGCGCTCCCCGGTCGGCCTTGTACAAAATCACGGCATCCCGGGTGCGGTCGTACACCTTCACACCGGTGACCCCGTCCACCGCCTTTAAATAGTATTCCAGCACATCGGCCTGATGCAGGCTCATGGCCCCGCAGTCCAGGCGTACCCGCATCCGGCCTGCCGATTCATGCAAAATACTGCACTTCATGGTCGTACCTCCCAAGGAAAAAAGAGCCGGTCACACCAGGCGGCTCTCTTGTTCCGTTTTCCTTTTGGTCAACTTAAGCGTTCTCGCCAGTGGCTTCGCAGCAGCAATCGGCAATGGTCTCGGGGGTCTCCGCCTCGGTCCGCTCCTCGTTCAGCTCCTTGGCATCAGCCAAAATGTCGCCGCAGTTTTCCTTCATGTTGGTCACGGTGGTCATCACACTCTCCTTGGCCCGCAGAGCGGCGGCAGTGGTGTGGGTATATACCTTTTTGGCGTCCTTGCTGGTCAAAAGCTTAATGCCCACGCTGCCAAACAGCGCACCGGCAGCAAACAAACCCAGTTTTGCATATTTCATGGTAAGTCCTCCCTTACTTTTTTTCATAGCCTGTGACAACGGTCAGAATAAAAAACAGCACGGTCAACCATGCCAACGTTTTGTGTGCCTTCATTCCCATCACCATCTTTTCGCTATTTTTTGTACCCCATATATACCACATTCTTTCGCATTTTTCAACGATTTTTTCACGTTTTTTTTACAAAAATAGTAAACTGTCCGGCCCTTTTTCCGGTCTCGGTTTTTCCCCGGTCCCGGTTGCCCTGCAAAGCGCTTCTGCCCACCGTATCCGCCCCCTTTTTCTGCGGCAAACCTGCCCTCTCCCCCGGATTTTGCCGGTCGCCCCGGGTTCAATCCCGGGCTTTTTACGAAAAAAATCCATCCGGCCCATCTTGAAACTCTCGGTGGCCCATGCTATACTATCCCTAAAGTTAGTTTTGGCTAACTTCTTTCTTCCGAAAAATCACGGAATTTCTTCCCCAAGGAGGGATTTTATATGAAGCCCAGCTATTTGACTGCCGATTTTCAAAAAACCATTGCCCAGCGCTTTCCGGACCGGGCCGAGGCTCTGAACGCCGCTTTTACCCGGCGGCTGGCGGAGCTGCGCCGGGAAAACGCCGGGGTCCCCCCGCAAAAGCAGCGCCATTTGGAAAGCCAAATCCTGCCGGGAATTGCCGCCTACGAGACTTTGCAAGCCGTGATACCAAAGGACGAGGCCCTATCCATCCTCCACGGCTATGTGGAGCAGCGGGCCCGGCGGATAAAAAAGTGGCTTCTCCGGCTCATGCGTATCCCGGGACTGTACCGGCGGGTGCCGGGAATTTTTGCCCGGGAAACCCCCAGGTTCTTCGGCACCGAGGCGGGCTTTGCCGCCCGGGAGCTCCAAACCTCCGGTGGCGTTTGGCGCATCGATATGACCCGGTCCGT
>CAKTER010000108.1 GCA_934552695.1 uncultured Eubacteriales bacterium | reverse complement strand
CGGTCATCTTCTGGAACTTATAAATGGCCTCGCCAATCATAGCCCGGGCGTTGCCTTCTTCCCCAATCAAAGCCTGTACCTGCTCGGTCAGCTTCTCCTCCACTTCGTCGGTAATGGCACGGATGGCCACATCCCGATCCTGCTTCTTTTCGGAGAACACAGCCTCCTCCATCCGGGGGCCGGTGATATATTCGGAAATCAGCTGATAAACGTCGGCGGGAACGGTACGCTCCTCGTACTGGGCCTTGGCCTTGCCTTCCTTGGCCACAATATCGTCCAAGAAAGCAATAAAGGTGCGGTTTACATCAAAGGCCAGCCGAATGGCGTCCATCATCAAATCGTCGGGAATCTGGTCGGCGCCGGCTTCAATCATCATAACCTTATCCTTGTGGGAAACCACCGTCACGTTCAACCGGCTTTCGGCCCGCTGAGCGGCCACAGGGTTTACCACCAGCTGGCCATCCACATAGCCAATCACGGAAGCGCCCAGGTTGTAGTAGAAGGGAATATCGGAAATAGCCAAGGCACTGTAGGCCCGCAGCATGGCGGTCAGCTCGGGGGAATTGTCCTGGTCGGTGGAAAGCACGGTAGCCACCACAGCCACGTCGTTCCGGTAGTCCTTGGGGAACAGGGGACGGATGGGCCGGTCAATGCAACGGGAGGTCAGCACGGCCTTTTCGGAAGGACGGCCTTCCCGCTTTAAAAACCCGCCGGGAATCTTGCCCACGGCATACATTCTTTCCTCGTAGTCCACGCTCAGCGGGAAAAAGTCGATGCCGTCCCGGGGCTTCTCCGAGGCAGTGGCGGTAGCCAAAACGCAGGTATCGCCATAATACACCAAAGCAGCGCCGTTAGCCTGCTCGGCAACCCGGCCAATCTCCACCCGCAGGGGGCGTCCGGCCAATTCCATTTCATAGGTGCGGTACATAGCACACTCTCCTTTGTGTTGGGATAACGCACCATAGATCCTCAGCTTCGGCCGCAGGGGCTATAAGCCTGTGAGCAAAGCTGATAACCTATAGTGCGCAGGGAATGGGTGACATAAGAACAAAGGAGAGGAATACCCTCTCCTTTGCAAAAAAGCCTTACTTTCTCAGGTTCAGGTCGATCAGCAGCTGACGATACTTCTCGATATCCTTATCCTTCAGGTAGTTCAGCAGGCCGCGACGCTGGCCAACCAGCTTCAGCAGACCGGTACGGGAATGGTGGTCCTTTTTGTTGCTCTTCAAATGCTCGGTCAGCAGATTGATCCGGGCAGTCAGCAAAGCAATCTGTACTTCGGGCGAACCGGTGTCCTCGGGGGTCCGGCCGTACTTAGCAATAATTTCCTGTTTGTTGATGTTAGCCATTTTGTTTCCTCCTTATTCTACAAGAACTGTGTGTTGGAATCTTCGCCGGGGACTAAGCCGTGGTCGGAGTGTCCAGCAACCGAGTCCGGGCTCAAAATCTAGTTAAGTGTAGCACATCCGGGCCGAATATGCAAGCCTTTTAATAGTGTTCCCGCCAAAAATCAAACCGGGGGCTGGCAAAATAATCCGCCGCATCCTGTGCGTTTTGGCGAATCATGCTTTGCAGGGCCTCCACCGAGGGGAACTTTTGCTCCGGCCGGATAAAATCAAAAAAGTAGGTTAAAAGCTCCTCGCCATAAATCATTTTTTGGAAGTCGAACAAATAGGTTTCCACGATTTTAGCCGTGCCATGGACCGTGGGATTCAGGCCAACGTTGGTCACGCCGGAATACATCTTGCCGTCGTACAGGGTCCGGGTGGCGTAAACCCCATTGCGGGGGAACAGCTTTACCGGATCGGCCCAGATGTTCACCGTAGGGAAGCCGATGGTACGGCCCAGCCGCTTGCCCTCGGCCACGTTTCCCAAAATAAAATAGGGACTGCCCAACAGCCGGTTGGCCAGCTCCAAATTGCTTTCTTTTAAAGCCTCCCGTACCCGAGTGCTGCTCACCCGCTCCCCCTCATAGGTTACGGCAGGGACAGCAATCATTTGGATGCCCCGTTCTTGGCATAGCTCCTTTAAAATAGCAGCGTTGCCGCTTTGCTTCCGGCCAAACCGGTAGTTTTCGCCTACCACCACCACCTTGGCGTTCAGGCGATCCACCAATAGGCGATCCACGAACTCCTCGGGTGTTTGAGCGGCAAACTCCCGGTCAAAGGGCTGCTCCACATACAGCTCCACTCCCAGCTGCTCCATCATGTGGGCCTTTTCCCGGGGGCTTAAAATCAAATACGAGATTTCATGCTGGTGGAACAAAAACACCGGATGAGGCGAAAAGGTCAGCACCGTTTTCTCCAGCCCAAGGGCTTCGGCCTCCTGCGCCATCGTATGGATAAGGGCTCGGTGCCCCTGGTGCAAGCCGTCGAAATTTCCGATGGTCACCGCCGTGGGACGCTGTGCCCGGAAACAATTATCGGTAATATGCTTCATGTTTTTCTCCTGTTACAACATACGCACGGGCTTCACCGTTTTTTCGGTGACCCGGTACAGCCCCATCAGCTCGCCGGTGGCCGTGTACCCCGTCACCAGCGCCCCGGGCGCTGTATTCCCCTCCCAGCGGGCAAACCGGTCATACTCCAGCTCGGCCCCGTTCCGCAGCAGCTTTTCGTACTTGGCCCGCACGGTGACCTTGCCGTAATCCGCCAGCGCTTCTTCCAGGCTCAGCAGGGCCTCTTCCGCCCGGTCCTCTGCTGCCAGGGCCTTCAGCTCCTCCAGCGTTACGGCGTTTTCCAGCGTAAACCGGCCCACGGCCGTCCGGGTCAGGGCCGACATATGCCCGCCGCAGCCCAAGGCTTCGCCCAAATCGGCGCAAAGGGTTCGGATGTAAGTGCCTTTTCCACAGGTCACCAATAAAGTGGCCTTGGGGCAGGTATAATCCTCCACTTTTATATCAAAAATGGTAATTGTTCGGGCTTCTCGCTCCACTTCTTTGCCGGAACGGGCCAGGTCGTACAGCTTTTTCCCGTTGACCTTGCGGGCCGAATACATGGGCGGAACCTGCTCAATCTCGCCAATAAAGCCCCTTACGGCGGCCTCCAAAGCCTCCCGGCTCACATCCACCGGCTGTTCGGTTAGCACCTGCCCCGTGGCGTCCTGGGTATCAGTGGTCACCCCCAGGGTCAGCTCCGCCCGGTAGGTTTTTGTGCCTTCCATAATGTAATCGGTCAGCTTGGTGGCCCGGCCCAGGCATACGGGCAAAACCCCTTCCGCCGCCGGGTCCAGCGTCCCGCCGTGGCCCACCTTTTTCATGTGGACGGTTTTGCGTACCACCGCCACCACATCGTGAGAGGTAAACCCCGTCTGTTTATAAATGTTAAAAACCCCGTCCATGGCTTACTCCAAACTTTTTACTGCCTCGGGCAAAAACGTGGCAACGGCCTGCTCCATGGTGCCCCGCAGGGTACACCCCGCCGCCCGGATATGCCCGCCGCCGCCCCGGCGCTGCGCCAGCACGCTCACATCCACCGTGCCGTCGGAACGCAGGCTGGCCTTGACCTCGCCAGCGGCTTTTTCGTAAAAGAACAATGCCAACCGGACGCCAAACACATTTTTTAAGGTGCCTACCACCCGGTCTAAATCCTTGCTGTCGCCGCCCTGCTCCTGCATTTCCTCCTGCGTCACCGCCGACCATAACAGCCGGCCGCCGCACAACAGCTGGGCTTTTTCCAGCGCCAAGCCCAGCAGCTTCAGCTGGGGATAGGTTTGGTTGTACATTTGCCGCTCCTGAATTTCGGTAAACGGAATCCCGGCCTCCATGCACCGGGCCGCCAGCCGCAGGGTGGAGGGGTGGGTACAGCTATGCCGGAATCCGCCGGTATCGTGGAGCATTCCGATATACAGGGCCGCCGCCACCTCCCGGGTCAGGGGAAGCCCCCACTCGGTTAGTAAGTCCCCCACCAACTCGCTGGTAGAGGACGCCTCCGGATCGATATAGCTGAGGTCGGCAAACCCGCTGTTGCTGCGGTGATGGTCGATGCATACCCTGCGGCTTGCCGCTTCAAACACAGGCCGGGCAATCCCCAGCCGGCCGGCGTCGCCGCAGTCCAGCGCAAAAAACAGGTCGCAGGCCGGGGCCGTTTCCCCGGCGGTCTCCCAGCCGGGGATTTCGTGCAGCACCGCCGTGCAGGGCTCGGCCAACAGGTATACGTCCTTTCCCAGCCCACGCAGGGCCAATGCCAGAGCGCAGGAGGAGCCGATGGCGTCGCCGTCCGGGCCGGTATGCCCCGAAATGCCAATGGTTTGGCTCGCCTCCACCCAATCCCACACCTGCCGGGCAAAGGCCGCCTTCATTCTTCGGCCTCCGCCTGTGCGGTTTCCGGATGTTCTTCGGCCCAAGCGGCCTCCTGTTGTTTAATCTCGTTTAGCATTTGGTTGATTTTGGCAGAATACTCCACCGAATCATCCAGCTTCCAAATCAACTGGGGCGTTAGGCGCAGGTTCACCCGCTCGGCCAGCAGGTGGCGAATATACCCGCTGGCCGCTTTCAGGGCCTCCATGGCCTTTTCCTTTTCCTCCGGGCCCCCCAGCACCGAGACATAGGCCTTGCAATATTTCAAATCCTGGGTGACCTCGGCCCGCAGGACGCTAACCAGGGAGGGCAGCCGGGGATCCTTTACCTGGCTTTGCAAAATCTCGGCCAGCTCCCGCTGCACCTCGTCGTTAATCCGGGTCATTCGGTTTCTGTTCTTCATATTCTCACCTTCCGCCTATCGGGCGCAAAGCGCCTCTTTATTTCCGGGGGACTTCCACCATCAGATAGGCCTCGATGACGTCGCCCTCCTGGATATCGTTGAACTTCTTCAAAACGATACCGCACTCATAGCCTTCCCGGACTTCCTTTACGTCATCCTTAAACCGCTTTAAGGAATCGATATCGCCATCGTACAGTACCTCGTCGCCCCGCTTTAAGCGGGCCTTGCAGCTCCGGGTAATGTGTCCGTCGGTCACAAAGCTACCCGCAATCACACCCACGCCGCTGGCCTTAAACGTCATGCGGACTTCGGCATGGCCCTGTACCTGCTCTTCATAAATGGGATCCAGCATCCCGGTCATAGCCGCCTTCACATCGTCAATGGCCTGATAAATCACGCGATACAGACGAACGTCTACCTTTTCGGCCTCGGCAATGCCCTTGGCCACCGATTCGCACCGGACGTTAAAGCCAATGATAATGGCATTGGAGGCCGAAGCCAGCATTACGTCCGATTCGGTAATGGCACCCACGCCGCCGTGGATAATCCGCACCCGGACCTCGTCGTTGCTTAGCTTTTCCAAGCTCTGCCGGACGGCCTCTACGCTGCCCTGCACGTCGGCCTTGATAACAATATTCAGCTCTTTCATTTCCCCGGCCTTAATCTGCGAGAACAGATCGTCCAGCGAAACCTTTTGCATAGAGTTTTTAATCATCTCGTTCCGGCTCTTGGCGGTCATGGCTTCCGCCAGCGTCCGGGCCTGCTTTTCGCTTTCGGCCACATAAAACACGTCGCCGCCCACCGGCACATCGTTTAAGCCCAAAATTTCCACAGGCTGAGAGGGCCCGGCGGTCCGCACCCGGCGGCCCTTGTCGTCCATCATAGCCCGGACTTTCCCATAAACCCGGCCTACCACCACGGGATCCCCCACCTTAAGGGTCCCGGTCTGCACCAGCGCCGTGGCCACGGGGCCCCGGCCCTT
>CAKTER010000107.1 GCA_934552695.1 uncultured Eubacteriales bacterium | reverse complement strand
CGTAGAGGTCGGGGTAATGAGTGTAGCTGATGTTGCCGGGCTCTTTCCGGCTGCCCTCGATGTTGGGCTTGACAATCTCCAGCAGCCGGGGACGCAGGCCGGGCTTACAACGATAGGTGCATTCCACCAGAAGCATAGGTTTCCTCCTTTTATGCAGTTTATTTTTTGTCGGACCAGGACGGGATGCCGTCGCCGGTGGTAAACTCCTCGGCCTGGTAGGTCACATAGCGGTAGGTACCTTCTACCAGCAGGGGCTTCCGGGCCAGGGAGAATTCCAAATAGTGGGGCATGTAAATGTGTTTTTCTACGGCCTCGTAGCTGTCCCACACCTCGATCACGAACATATCCTGGTCGTTTTCCATGGAGGGGTAGTGGGCGTAAACCAGGTTGCCGGGCTCTTTCCGGGTTTCTTCCACGTTCTTTTTGGCCAGCTCCATCACTTTGTCCCGCATTCCGGGCTTGCAGGTGTACCAAACGGTAATGACAATTTTTTTCATGGGGATTCCTCCTTTTTCTTTTGATAAGCTAATAAAAAGCAAAATGTGTGCCAAACAGAGAAAGAGGGAAAACGGGATAAACCCGTTGACAGCCGATACAAAATTGAATTAAAATGAGAAAAAGAGAAAAAAACTGCACAACGAGAGACGGGAAAGGGAGAAAACGGAAAGGGGGAGGGGCATGCTTTCGCAGGAGCTATTATTGACGGTTTTGGACAACTTGGATGTGGGGGTGTATGTGTTGGACGGCCGGGGGCAGATGCTGTATTGCAACCGGGCCTTTGCGGAGATGACCGGAGAAAGCCGGGAGGAGGTGTGCCGGACGAATGTGCTGGACAAAAGCCCCTATTTCCGGGGGAGCGTTTCGGAGCTGGTGTACCGGGAGAAGCAGAAGATTGTAATGTTTCAGGATATGACGTTTTTGGACAAGCCGGCCTCGCAGCCCCGGCGGTTCCGCATGATTACCTCTTCGACTCCCATCTTTGACGAACAGGGAGAGGTGGTAAACCTGGTGGCGACCTGCGAGCCCTTTTATGCCATCAACGACCGGTACCGGGCGGCCCAGGCCGGGCAGGTTTCCCGGCTGAGTATTATCCGGCGGGAGCGGGAGGAGGTGCGGCCGCTGGCCCAAAGCCCGAAAATGCAGGAGCTGTTTGCCCTGCTGCGGCAGCTGGCGGCCACGGATAGCGCGGTGCTTTTGACCGGGGAATCGGGAACGGGAAAGGACGTGTGCGCCGCTTTTTTGCGGGACAACAGCTTGCGGCGGGAAGGCCCCTTTGTGGAGGTAAACTGCGCCGCTATGCCCGAAAGCCTGTTGGAGGCGGAGCTGTTTGGCTATGTGGGCGGGGCGTTTACCGGGGCCCGGCCGGAGGGGCGGACGGGGCTATTGGCAGAGGCCGATGGGGGGACGCTGTTTTTAAACGAGGTAAACTCTCTGCCCTTGGCCTTGCAGGGAAAGCTGTTGCGCATTCTGGAGAGCCGGAGGGTACGGCCGCTGGGAGCCGAGGAGGAAGAAAAAACGGATTTTCGGCTGATTTGTGCCGCCAGCGAGGACCTGGAGGAGCTGTGCCGGGCCGGCCGGTTCCGCTGGGATTTGTACTATCGCATTCAGGTGGTGCCGGTGAAGGTGCCGCCGCTGCGGGAACGGAAAGAAGAAATTGTACCGCTGGCCGAAGAGTTTTTGCGGGAGTTTGGCCAGCGATACGGCAAGGAGCGGAGCCTTTCGCCGGAAGCCCGGCGGCAGCTGTTCCAGCATAGCTGGCCGGGGAATGTGCGGGAGCTGCGGAACTTGATGGAGCGGCTGGTGGTGACCACCCGGGAGGGGGTGCTGGAGGTGGAACGGCTGCCGGAGGAGTTTTTTGCGACCGGGGAGGCCCGAAAGCCGGAGCCCCGGCAAGAGGAATGGATTTTACTGGATACCCGGTGGGGGATGCAGCGGCTGGGGGAGGAGACATTTTCGCTGAAGGGGTACTTGGCGGACTGCGAAAAGCAGCTGCTGGCATCGGTGCTGGCCGGGACGCAAAGCACCTATGAAGCGGCGGAGCTGCTAAAGATAAGCCAGCCTTCGGTGGTGCGGCGGAAGCAGAAGTATGGGTTGTAGGCGAGGGAAGGGGGAGCGAGGGGAAGGAGGAAAGGACAAGGGAAAGGAAAGCTCAAGGGCACAAAGGGCGAGTGCGTACAAAGCCTCCTGCGGGGTATCCTCTTCGCTAAGGGAGTTGACGCACGCTCAGAGGAAAGCCCCTTAGTCGGCAAAATGTGCGTTGGCTGGGCCGGAATTGGGTCAAGGGCAGTGCTCGGATATGGCCCGCTCGGGGGCGTGACTTTGGGCCCGGCTTAGGGCGTTAACGGCGCCGGGCCGTCATCCCTTCCCTTCGCTGGGGGGAGGAGAGGGAAAAGGGAACCTTACTTTTGGGGAAAGGGCAAGGGGAAAGGTCAAGGGGAAAGGTCAAGGGGAAAGGTCAAGGGCAAAGAAAAAAGCCCCTGAATGGCTTCAGAGGCTTGGATAAGCGATGTAGGAATTACAGGACCCGGCGGGCGCACACATAGGTGCGGGCGCTATAGGCTTCGTTCAGGTTGCTGATGGTAACGCCCCAGGCCTTGCCCGAGGAGGAGTGGATATAGTCCCCGTTCCCGATGTAGATGCCAACATGGGACACATTGCCGTCGTTGGCGCCGTCGGTATCGAAGAACACCAAATCGCCCATTTGCAAATTGGCCTTATCCACGGGAGTCCCGTTGGAGGCAGCCATGGAGGCGGAGCTGCGGTTTAGGCCTATGCCGAAGTTTTTCAGCACGCTATACACAAACCCGGAGCAATCCACGCCGTTATTCAAATCGGTGCCGCCCCAGCGATAGGAGGTGCCAATGTATTGTTTGGCAAAGCTGATGATCTGCTCGGCCAGCGACGCGTTGGCATCGGCCAGAGTGGCCAAAGCGTCGGTGATGGTGACAAACTCGGCAGACACATACCCCACGTTGCCGTTTTGGGTACGGATTTGCAGCCAGTCGCCCAGGTTGGAAATGACCTCGGCACCGGCGTTATTGGAAAGCAGCTCCACCACGCTGGCCTGGGTGTTGGGGTTGGCCCGGACATTGAGGCCCGTGGCAGCGTTGACCTGAATGTACTGGATGTCGTTGGTGATGGTATCGTCGGGGGTGACCAGGCTTTCGCCCTCATCCCGAACCTCCTCCACCAGGTTGCCGGTCACATAGTCTTTATGGATGTAGCCGCTGCCGCTGGCGCAATAGACCTTGTACCAATCCCCGGTTTGGGCATTGACGTCCAACGCTGTTCCGGCAGAAAGCTGAGCCAGGGTGGCGGAGCCGGTGTCGGGGCTTTGACGGAGGTTAACGCCGGAATCGCTGACCTTGGCATCGACCTTAGTAATGCTGACAAAGTCCTCGGCCACATAAGCGGTGCTGCCGTCGGCGCAAAGCACCTCGTACCAGTCGTCGGTTTTGCCGGTAATGGTGACGGTGTGGCCCACGGAAAGCTGGCGGTAAACATCGCCGGCCGTGGAGGGATCCCGCCGGATATTAACATTATTGCCGGTGACAGCGCCAATGGCGGCGGCGTAGGCCGTGCCGCACAGCAGAGCGCTGAGAGCGCCGGTAAGAAGCAGTGAACGATGAAGAATTTTTACGGGGAGCATGAACCAATCGGCCCCTTTCTTTCGTATCTCGCATGTTTCTTTGCGTTTCCTTTTTTATTATACAAAGAGAGAGGCGGAGTGTCAATGAATTCTTCACATCTTTTTAACAATTTCGTAATAATTCACAAAAAATGGGCGGGAGGATGGAAAAAGGAGGCGGGGGCGGACGGAATATGAAAAAATATGGGAGAGAGACAGGAAAGCCTTGACAGGGGCGGCGGAGCGTGCTATACTACTTCGGTAATAAGCAGAAGCTTCCCCTTCTCACCTTATGGCAAAGGCACATAGGGTACATAGATGAAACGTCTTTGGGTGGAGCTTTTGTGCGTCCACTTTTTTTTGACCAATTTTGGGAGGTGCTTGGGTATTACGGAGTTAATGATCAACGAACAAGTTCGGGACAAGGAAATTCGCCTAATTAGCGAAACCGGAGAACAGCTGGGGATTATGTCTTCCCGGGAGGCGCAAAAGATTGCCGACGAGAAGCATTTGGATTTGGTAAAAATCTCGCCGGCTGCCAAACCGCCGGTTTGCCGGATTATGGACTATGGTAAGTACCGTTTTGAGCAGGCCAAAAAGGAAAAAGAGGCCCGTAAAAAGCAAAAGACCATGGACATTAAGGAGCTGCGCCTGTCCCCCAACATTGATACCCACGACGTACAGGTGAAGGTCAAAAAAGCCTTGGAATTTTTGTCCGATGGCAACAAGGTTAAGGTAAGCATCCGGTTTAGGGGCCGCGAAATCGGCCACTCCCGGTTGGGTGTGGGCATTTTGGAAGACTTTGCCGCCCAGGTGGCCGAGGTCGGCGTGGTGGATAAGCCCCCCAAAATGGAAGCCCGCAGCATGATTATGTTTTTGGCGCCCAAGCCCCAAAAGGCCGAGCCGAAAGCAAAGAAAAACTCGCAGGAGAAGGCCACGGCTCCCGCAGTGAAAAAAGAGGAGGAACAACAAAATGCCTAAAGTCAAAACCAAAAGAGCGGCCGCCAAAAGATTTAAGGTGACCGGCACCGGTAAAATCTCCAGACATAAATCCAACACCCAGCATATTCTTGGCAAAAAGAATACCAAGCGGAAACGGAATCTGCGGAAGTCCACTCTGGTAGACAAGACCGTACAGAACACCGTAAAGAAGAAACTGCTGCCTTATATGTAATCAGGAATAGATTGGGAGGATTTTTCAATGGCTAGAGTAAAAGGCGCACTTGCTGCGCGGAAAAGACATAAAAAGACCTTAAAGCTGGCCCGGGGCTATCGGGGCGCCCGGAGCAAGCAGTACCGCATTGCCAAACAGTCTGTGATGCAGGCTCAGGCTTACGCCTTTGCCGGCCGGAAGCAGACCAAGCGGAACTATCGCCGGCTGTGGATTGCCCGAATCAATGCGGCGGCTCGCATGAACGACATTTCCTACAGCCAGCTGATGTATGGCTTAAAGCTGGCCAACATCAACGTAAACCGGAAGATGCTGGCTGAGCTGGCCATCTCCGACGCCGCAGCCTTCACCAACCTGGTAGAGGTTGCCAAGAGCAAGCTGAACTAATGAAACGACAGGGCGGTACGGCCGGAAGGCTGTACCGCCCTTTTGCTTGGGGCTAACATTTTTGGAATTGGGCGGAAAATCCCAAATGGGTTCAGAAATATTAGAGGCGAGAGAAAATGACGAGGATTTTGCCCGAAGAAATGCGGAAAAGCACGCAAGGCACCGGCAGAGCATCGAGTACAACAGGAGGCGGTCACCATGATAGACTGGCTGGCAAAGCACTGGATTAAAAATTATACGCAGACGAACGACCCAGTGGTACGCCAGGGCTATGGGATGCTTTCCGGCGGCGTGGGGATTTTTTGCAACCTGCTGCTGTTTTTGGGGAAGCTGTTGGCCGGGACGGTTTCCGGCTCCATTTCTATGGTGGCCGACGCCTTTAATAACTTGAGCGACGCCGGAAGCTCGGTGGTGACGCTCATCGGGTTTAAAATGGCGGGGCAAAAGGCGGATCGGGATCATCCCTTTGGCCACGGGCGCATGGAATATTTGGCGGGGCTTTTGGTAGCGGTGATGATTTTGCTGGTGGGGGC
>CAKTER010000106.1 GCA_934552695.1 uncultured Eubacteriales bacterium | reverse complement strand
GTGGGATCGGAAAACGGGATGCCCAGCTCGATCAGGTCGGCTCCGTTTGCCACTGCTGCCCGTACCGCCGCCGCCGTGGTGGCCAGATCCGGGTCCCCGCAGGTAAGAAAGGCAATAAACGCCTTGCCGTTTTCAAACGCTTTCCCAATCCTACTCATAAATGTCCTCCCCCCGATACCGGGCCATCGCCGCACAATCCTTGTCGCCCCGGCCGGAAATGGTCACCACAATCATCTGCTCCGGCCCCAGCGTAGGCGCCAGCTTTTGGGCATAGGCCACGGCGTGAGCCGACTCGATGGCCGGGATAATCCCCTCGGTGCGGGCCAAATATTCAAAGGCCTCCACTGCCTCCTCATCGGATATGGGTACATACTCCGCCCGGCCAATGTCGTGAAGATGGGCATGCTCCGGGCCGATGCCCGGGTAGTCCAGCCCGGCGGAAATGGAATAGACCGGGGCGATCTGCCCGTATTCGTCCTGACAAAAATACGACTTCATGCCGTGGAATATCCCCAGCTTCCCGGTAGCAATGGTGGCCGCCGTTTCCAGGGTTCCCACCCCCCGGCCGGCCGCCTCGCAGCCGATGAGCCGCACGCTTTCGTCCCCGATAAAATGATAAAACGAGCCGATGGCGTTGGAGCCGCCGCCCACACAGGCAATCACAGCGTCCGGGAGCCGCCCCTCCTTTTCCCACAGCTGCTCCTTGATTTCCCTCGAGATGACCGCCTGAAAATCCCGCACGATGGTGGGGAACGGGTGGGGGCCCATCACCGAGCCCAGGCAGTAGTGAGTATCGGCTATGCGGCTGGTCCACTCCCGCATGGCCTCGGACACGGCGTCCTTTAGGGTGGCGGTGCCGGTTTTCACCGGGATGACCTCCGCCCCCAGCAGCCGCATCCGGTACACGTTCAGGGCCTGCCGGCGGGTATCCTCCTCCCCCATAAACACCACGCACTCCATTCCCAGCAGTGCCGCCGCCGTAGCGGTGGCTACCCCGTGCTGTCCGGCCCCGGTCTCGGCAATCAGCCGGGTCTTGCCCATTTTTTGGGCCAACAGGGCCTGCCCCAGCACATTATTGATTTTGTGGGCCCCGGTATGGTTCAAATCCTCCCGTTTTAAATAAATCTTGGCCCCGCCTAAATCCCGGGTCATTTTTTTGGCAAAATACAGCCGGGAGGGCCGGCCGGCATACTCGTTTAACAGCTCCGTCAGCTCCCGGTTAAACTCCGGGTCGTTTTTATAATGGTCGTAGGCTTCCTCCAGCTCAATCACGGCGTTCATCAGCGTTTCGGGAATGTATTGCCCCCCGTGGACGCCAAACCGCCCTCTGGGATTGGTCATAGCCCTTCCTCCTTTCGCACCGCCTGCACAAAGGCCGCCATTTTGGCCGGGTCCTTTGCCCCTTCGGTCTCAATGCCCGAGCTCACATCCACCCCATAGGGGTGCAGCGCCCGAACCGCCGCTGCCACATTCTCCGGCCCCAGTCCCCCGGCCAAAAAATAGGGCCGCCGGATGCCTTCCAGCAGCGACCAGTCGAAGGTCGCTCCCGACCCGGCCCCGGAATCCAGCAAAACCAGGTCGGCGGAGCACGCCGCCACCGGCCCCAGGTCGGCCTCGGTCTGGATGCGGAAGGCCCGGATGAGGGGCTTTTCCGTCAGCTGCCGCAGCTGCCGGATATAGGCCTCGTCCTCGCTGCCGTGGAGCTGGGCCAGGTCGATGACCCCCTCATGCAGCAGCCGGGCCACGGTTTCGGGGGCCCCGTTCACAAACACCCCCACCGCCAAAATCCCCGGGCGCAGCAGCGCCCGCAGCTTTGCCGCCTGCTCCGGCGTTACCGCCCGTTTGCTTTTGGCCGCAAACACAAAGCCGATGTAGTCGGGCCCCAAGGCGTTGGCCGCCTCGATGTCCTGCGGCCGCTTCAGCCCGCACAGCTTGATTTTTGTCATACCACACCCCGCAATTCCGCCAGCTTGGCTTTTTTATCTCCGGCCCGCATCAGGGTTTCCCCCACCAGCACCGCATCGGCCCCCATCGCCCGGAGGGCCGCCACATCGGCGGCGCAGCGGATACCGCTTTCCGAAACGAACAGCACCTCCGGGGGGATGGCCTCCCGCAGGCGGCGGCTGTTTTCCGGATCCACCGAAAAATCCTTCAGGTTCCGGTTGTTCACTCCCAGGATACGCCCCCCGGCCCGCAGGGCCATTTCCACCTCGGTCTCGTCGTGGGCCTCCACCAGTGCCGCCAGCCCCAGCTCATCGCACAAAGCCCGGTAGTCCCGCAGTTGGGCCTCGTCCAGAATGGCACAAATCAAGAGCACTGCCTCCGCCCCCAGGGCCTTGGCCTCGTAAATCATGTATTCGTCCACGGTAAAGTCCTTCCGCAGACAGGGGATGGATACCGCCGCAGCAATCTCCCGCAGGTATTCGTCCCGGCCCAAAAACCACTTGGGCTCGGTAAGCACCGAAATGCAGTCCGCCCCTGCCGCCTCATATTCCCGAGCAATCTCCAAATAGGGAAAATCCGGCGCAATGAGCCCCTTGGAGGGAGAGGCTTTTTTGCATTCGCAAATAAACGAGAGCCCCGGCTTCCGCAGCGCCTGCTCAAAGGCCAGCTCTCCCCGGGGCCGGGCCAGGGCCCGCCGCTTCATTTCCTCCGGCGGAACCGCCGCCTTGGCCAGCCGGGTGCGTTCCCGGGCATAGTCGGCCAGCTTGTCCAAAATCGTCATGCTTCCACCTCCGGCCGGTTGCTGACGGCCACAAATTTCTCCAGAGTTTCCAGCGCCTTGCCGGAGTCGATGAGCTCCCCGGCCAAGGCCACCCCCTCCCCCATGGTTTCGGCCTTGCCGCCGATATACAACGACGCCCCGGCGTTCAGCAGCACCGCATTCCGCCGAGGGCCCCGCTCCCCGGCCAAAACCACCCGGGTAATGGCGGCGTTTTCGGCGGGCGTGCCCCCCAGCAGGTCGGCCTTAGTGCAGCGCTCCAGCCCAAAATCCTCCGGGGTAATCACGGTGGGCTTAAGCCAGCCCTCCCGGATTTCACAAACCGTGGTGGGGGCGCTGGCGGAAATTTCGTCCAGTTTGTCCTGCCCATACACCACCATGCCCCGCTTTACTCCCAGCTGGGTCAGCACCTGGGCCAGGGGCTTCACCAGATATTCGTCGTACACCCCCAACAGCTGCCGGGCGGGCCGGGCCGGGTTAGTCAGGGGCCCCAAAATATTGAACACCGTGCGGAAGCCCAGCTCCTTGCGGATGGCCCCCACATATTTCATGGACGCATGGTACTTTTGGGCAAAAAAGAAGCACATGCCCACCTCGTCCAGCAGCTCCACACATCGGGCGGGGCTTTGCTCGATGTTCACCCCCAGGGCCTCCAAGCAGTCCGCCGTGCCGCACTTCGACGAGGCCGCCCGGTTCCCGTGCTTGGCCACCTGCATGCCGCCGGCTGCCGCCACCAGCGCCGCTGTGGTGGAAATATTAAAGCTGTGGGCATTATCCCCGCCGGTGCCCACAATCTCGAACACTTCCCTCCCGGTCTCTACCCGGGTGGCATGGGCCCGCATGGCCGCCGCACACCCGGCAATCTCGTCGGTGGTCTCGGCCCGGGCGCTTTTGGTGGAAAGGGCCGCCAAAAACGCCGCATTTTGGGTGGGGGAGGTCTCCCCGTTCATAATCTCGTTCATGACGGCATAGGCCTCGTCGTAAGTAAGGTCTCCTTTATTTACAATCTTCACAATGGCTTCCCGAATCATCGTGTCATCCCTCCTGCAAAAAATTCCGCAGCATCCGGGCCCCGTCCGGCGTCAAAATGGACTCGGGGTGAAACTGTACCCCAAAAATAGGGGAATCCCGGTGCTGTACCGCCATAATCTCGCCCTCGGCGGTGCGGGCCGTCACCCTCAGGCAATCCGGCAGAGTCGCCGGGTCCGCCGCCAGCGAGTGATACCGGGCCACCGGGGCCTTCTTCGGGCACCCGGCAAACAGCGGGCAGTCCGTGTCCAGCTCCACCACCGACTGCTTCCCGTGCATCAGCTCTTTGGCGTAGGTAATGGTTGCGCCAAAGGCAGCGCAAATGGCCTGATGCCCCAAACAGACCCCCAGCAGGGGAATATCCGGCCCCAGCTCCCTTACGGCCTCCAGCAAAATCCCGGCATCCTCCGGCCGCCCCGGCCCGGGAGATAATACAATGCGCCGGGGGCGCAGCGCCCGCAGCTCCTCCACCGTCAGCTCGTCGTTGCGAACCACCAAAATGTCCGGGTCGATGGCACCCATCAGCTGATACAGGTTGTACGAAAAGCTATCGTAATTATCCACCAATACAATCATAAGTCCGCCTCCTGTGCCAATTCCAACGCTCGCAGCGAGGATTTGGCCTTGTTCAGGCACTCCGCAAACTCCTTTTCGGGGTCGGAGTCCGCCACAATCCCGGCCCCGCTCCGGACAAACACCTTGCCGTTTTTCTTATACGCAATGCGGATGGCAATGCAGGTATCCATATTCCCCGTAAAATCGATGTAGCCAATGGCCCCGCCGTAAATGCCGCGCTTGTTGTTTTCCAGCTCTCCAATCAGCTGACAGGCCCGGATTTTCGGAGCCCCCGAAAGGGTACCGGCAGGCAGCACCGCCTCGATGGCGTCCAGGGCGTCCTTATCCGCCCGGATGTCTCCCCGGACAGTGGAGCCAATGTGCATCACATGGGAAAACCGTTCGATGGTATGCAAGCGCTCCACCTCCACCGTGCCGAACCGGCTAATCTTCCCCAAATCATTCCGGCCCAAATCCACCAGCATATTATGCTCGGCCAGCTCCTTTTCGTCGGCCAGCAGCTCCGCCTCCAACGCCCGGTCCTCCGCCTCCGTTTTGCCCCGGGGCCTTGTCCCCGCCAGGGGAAAGGTATGCAGCACCCCGTTTTCCAGCTTCACCAGGGTTTCCGGCGAGGCCCCGGCCACCTCTACGTCCGTCCCCGAAAAATAAAACATATAGGGCGAGGGGTTGATGGTCCGCAGCACCCGGTAGGTGTTCAGCAGGCTGCCCGCAAAGGGGGCGCTGAGCCGGTTGGACAGTACGATTTGGAAAATGTCCCCCTCCCGGATGTAGCCCTTGGCCCGCTCCACCATGGCACAAAACTGCTCCCGGTCAAACAGCGGCGTCACCGGCCCCAGCAGCCGCCCGCCGGGCTCATCCTTCTTTTGCCCCTTCCGTAAAAGCGCCGCCATTTGGTGCAGCTCCCAAACGGCCTTGTTGTACCCGGCCTCGCCGTCCGCCAGCTTCATGTTTACCATCAAAATGATTTTTTGCCGCAAATGGTCGAAGGCAATGACCTTGTCAAACAGCATTAAATCCACGTCCTGAAAGGCCTCGGTATCCTCCACTCGGCAGCGGACGGAAGGCTCGCTGTATCCCAGATAATCGTAGGAAAAATAGCCCACCAGCCCACCGGTAAACGAGGGTAAGCCGGGCAACCGGGGGCTTTTGTACTCGGCCAATATCTGCCGCAAATAGTCAGAGGGGTTGTCGGTATGCACCCGCAGGTTCCCAATGTGCATATCCCCGTTGAGGCAGGTGATTTCCAGTTTCGGGTCGTACCCCAAAAAGGTGTAGCGCCCCCAGGTCTCGCTGGCCTGGGCCGATTCCAGCATATAGCAATGGCGGGATACGTTTTTGAGTATCCGCATGGTTTCGATGGGCGTAATAAAGTCCGATAATATCTCGCAGCTGATGGGAAACACCCGGTAGTCTCCGGCCGCAG
>CAKTER010000105.1 GCA_934552695.1 uncultured Eubacteriales bacterium | reverse complement strand
TGCGGGGAACAGCGCAACGGGGGTGGCGGCGGTCATGGACGACCCTACGGGCTATGGCCGGATTGTGCGGGATAAGGCCGGGGACTTTGCCGCCATTGTAGAGCAAAAGGACGCCACCGAGGCCCAAAAGGCCATTCGGGAAACCAACACCGGGGTGTATTGTTTCCGGGGGGCCGACTTACTGTTTGCTCTGGATCGGCTGACGGACAACAACGCCCAGCACGAATACTATTTGACCGACGCTTTGGGGATTTTGCGGGCGGCGGGCCGTCCGGTGGGTGTGATGCCGGCGGCGGACGCCGGGGAGTTTGCCGGGGTCAACGACCGGGTGCAGCTGGCCCGGGCCGGAGATGTGATGCGGCAGAGGATTTTGGAGGGGCTGATGCAAAGCGGCGTGACAGTAACCGACCCGTCCAGCACCTATGTGGACGCCGGAGTGGCCGTGGGCCGGGATACGGTGCTGCTGCCCGGGACCATGCTGGAGGGAAAAACCTGCATTGGAGAAAACTGCGTGATTGGCCCTCACAGCCGGCTAACCGATACCACAGTGGCCGACGGCGTGACCTTCCAGACCTCTACGGCGTTGGAGGCCCAAATTGGCCCGGACTGTGTGGTAGGCCCCTATGCGTATCTGCGGCCCCATACCGTGTTGGAGCGGAAGGTGAAGGTGGGCGACTTTGTGGAGATTAAAAACTCCAGACTGGGCGAGGGCACCAAGGCCAACCACCTGACCTACATTGGCGATGCCGACGTGGGCTGCCGGGTGAACTTTGGCTGCGGCACCGTGGTGGTGAACTACGATGGGGTGAAAAAGCACCGCACCACCATTGGGGACGACTGCTTTATCGGTTGCAATACCAATCTGGTGGCCCCGGTCACCGTGGAGGACCGGGCTTATACCGCCGCGGGGTCCACCATTACGGAGCGGGTGGAGGCCGGAAGCCTGGCCATTGCCCGGGCCAAACAGGTGAATAAAGCCGGCTGGGTGAAAAAAAACCGGGAATCGGTTGAAAAATAAATGGTTTCGTAGTAGAATAAAATCGGTTCTTTTCGTGATGTAGTTTTGAGATAAGGGGATTGTATTATTATGATGTATACCTGCGGAAGCAACATTAAGATTTTCAGCTGCAACGCAAACCGGAAGCTGGCGCAGAGCATTGCCGACATTTTGGGCCTGCAGCTGGGCGACGCCGAGGTTTCGCATTTTAGCGATGGCGAAATCAGCGTGAAGATTAACGAGACCATTCGCGGGGCGGACGTATTCTTGATTCAGTCTACCTCCAGCCCGGTCAACGACAACCTGATGGAGCTGCTGATTATGATTGACGCCATGAAGCGGGCTTCTGCCGAGCGGATTACGGCGGTCATCCCTTACTATGGCTACGCCCGGCAGGATCGGAAGGCCCGGGCCCGGGATCCCATCAGCGCCAAGCTGGTGGCCAATTTGATTACCGCTGCCGGCGCCGACCGGGTGCTGACCATGGACCTGCATTGCGCTCAAATTCAGGGCTTCTTTGATATTCCCGTAGACCATTTGGCCGGGATGCCCCTGCTGGTGGACTATTACCACAAAAAGTTTCATGGCGATATGACCGATGTAGTGGCCGTATCCCCCGATTTGGGCAGCGTAGGCCGTACCCGGGGCTTTGCCACCAAGCTGGATATTCCTCTGGCTATCGTCGATAAGCGCCGTCCCAAGCCCAATGTTAGCGAGATTATGAACATCATTGGCAATATTGACGGCAAGCGGGTTATTTTGGTGGACGATATGATTGACACCGCCGGTACCATCACCAACGCCGCCAACGCCTTAAAGGAACGGGGCGCTACCCAGGTGTTTGCCTGCTGCACCCACCCGGTGCTGTCCGGCCCCGCCATCCAGCGGATTGAGGACTCCGCCATCGAGGAGCTGCTGGTGCTGGATACCATCCATCTGCCCGAAGAAAAATACAGCCCCAAAATCAAGGTCAGCTCCGTGGCTTCGCTGATGGCCGAAACCATCTATCGCATCCACGTGGGCATTGCCGTGTCCGATTTGTTCGAATAAGAAACGCAACGAAAAAGCAGAGGATGAGCTCCAATGTCATTAAGCTAAGGATTTTGTCCCGAAGCAAAAAGTACCCGCCCCGTTTCAAACAGGGTGGGTACTTTTTTAATCCTTACGCAGTTTTTGAAGTCATGCCAAGCTGCGGTGCAGGAAGGTCGCAATCTGCCCACGAGTGCAGGTGTTGTCAGGAGCAAAGGTGGTTGCGCTGGTGCCGGCGGTAATGCCCTCCTTGACAGCCCACGCAACAGCCTGCGCATACTCTGCACTTGCGTCCACATCGGTAAATGCGGCGGCTTCGGCGGCGGGCTTGCCCGCCAGTTTCCACAAATAGGTCACCGTGGCGGCGCGGGTAGCGGGGGTATCAGCGCTAAAATCGTCTGTCAGGCCCTTTTCCAGCGCCCAGTTGGCTGCATCGGTGTAATACTGACCGGCGGGGACGGCGGCGTTATTGCCAGTGGGAGCGGTGGAACCGTTAGCCCGCCACAGGAAGGTCAAAATCTGCGCCGTGGTGCAGGTGTTGTCGGGAGAAAATGTGGTGGTCGTGGTTCCGGCGGTGATACCCTTCTCTACTGCCCACTTTACTGCATCGGCATAATAAGCGCCTGCGGCCACATCCGTAAAGTTGGGTGCGGTAGGCGCAGTAGCTGCGGTAGGCTCAGTAGCTGCGGTAGGCGCAGTAGCAGTGCCGTCACCCAGCTTCACCAAATAGTCTGTGCCGTCTACATCCCATACCCATAGCACATGATTGTAGTTGTCTTCAGGGGAGATTTTGTCGAAATACACATCGACGCTGTCAGTGCTGTCAGCATAGAAGTAGTCTATTAAACTTGTAATAAACAGCGCACCCTCGGCGCTAATCCCGTAGATGATATACGGGACACCATACGCTGTATCAACTTTCAGGTTACTGCCGGGCTTTAGCGTAATGGGAACATACACCGCATCATTAAGTTCGCCGGTGCCAGGTACTTCGAACTTTACCGTAGTAGCCTCGCCCTTCATGGCGGCTTCAAAAGTCACGACACCATATTCGGTCTCAACCGATACGGGACCATATTCTGCGGCGAACGCAGGAACGGCCAACCCCATGCACAGGGCAAGTGCTAAAATCAGACTTGTTAACTTTTTCATGTTGCAGGTTTCCTTTCAAATTTTATGTTTGTCGCGCGGCGATCCCTCTCTGCGTCTCCTCTCTTTGGGCGCACGTCCCCTGCGGCGCAACACACATCACAGGTCGGCCCGCTATTTATGTTTCCAAAATGATTCTATCTCTATTTTTCACAAAATGCAAGATTGAAAGCGGGCGTTTGCTCGCTTTTTTCCTTATTTCGCAGACAGGTTGATATTTTTTGCTTTCCTTAACTTAAATGCAACAGCCAAAAAAGCACCCAGCCGTTAAGAAGAGGAAAGCATCTTTCCACCCCTCAACGGCTGGGTTTTTAGATTAACGTAATGACATGGGGATGAGCCCTCTGCTCTTTTTGTGCATAAAAAAGGAGCCCGAAGGCTCCGTAGAGTTGTTGGAATTAGAGAAGCCGGTACCGATACAGTCCGCTTTCGTCCAAATATTTTTCCACTTGGTTCCGCAGGATTAAATAGTCCAAATGGGACAGGGTTTCGCCCACGGCAAACCACTTTTGGTGAACGGGGAACTCCGTCCAATCCTTCCCCCGCATGGACCAGGTCAGGTGGGAGGCTACGTCGTAGGCAGTGGAACCGGGGAACTGCCGCAGGGTGTCGATGGTGTTTTGCAGCCGGTTTTGGTGGTGGAGCAGCAGGGCGTCGATGCGCTCGTACACGTCCATATCGTTTTTCCGGTGGGCGGGGAGGGCGGTTTCAATGTCCAGCTGGCGCACCTTTTTTAGGCTTTCCAAATAGCTGCCCAAGGCGTCGGTCATGCCCGGCCAGGCGGTGATGTTGGGGGTGATGTCGAACAGGATGTGGTCGCCGCAGAACAACAGCTTTTTGTCGGCCAAATACAGGCAGGTATTGCCCGGGGTGTGGCCGGGAACCAAAACGACCTGGAGGCGATAGGGGCCTACGGAGATGATTTGCCCGTCCTCTACCACTTGCGGGACAAAGGGCTTGGAATTGGCGAAGTTTTTAGCCGGGTTGGTTTGCGAAGCAATATCCAGTTCCCGCTGGGGGAAGCCCTCGGAGCGCATTTTGGCTTCCCAGGTGTTCCAGCCCTGGGGCACCGCCACGCTGTAGGAGCGCATATGCTCCCAGTCGGGGCCGCTCATATAAACAACGGTGTCGGGCTGCATAATCTCACCAATCAGCCCGGTGTGGTCGGAATGAACATGGGTGGCATAAATCTCGGTGTTATCCATGGAAATACCCAGTTCTTTCAGCCCGGCCAGCAGGGCGGCCTTGCACTCGGGCCGGTTAAAGCCTGTGTCGATAATCAGGTTTTTTTCGGGGGTTTTGATTACATAGCAATTTAAGTTCTTTAGGGGGTTGTCCGGCAGGGGAACGTAAATCTTATACACGTCCGGGTCCCGGTAAACCATTTCCAACAGTTCGCTGTTCATGTAAAGCCCTCCTTTGACGGGGATTGCCGCAGGCATCCAAACATTGTTGTAATTGTAACAATCTAAAGGGTATCATAACACGATTTTTAGGGAAAGTCAATTTAGAGAGGGGCGTTTGGGGAATTCGGACAAAAAAAGGACACATCTTTCGATGTGTCCCAGTACACCCTCAGGGACTCGAACCCTGGACCCGCTGATTAAGAGTCAGCTGCTCTACCAACTGAGCTAAGGATGCAAAGCGGTTTCTCAACCACAACAAATAGTTTACTCCGGCGCTTTGGAAAAGTCAAGACTTTTTTTGTGAAAAGGACAAAAAGTTTCTGCCGGGTTGGGTTGCGCCGGGAGGACTTTTTTGTTAGGATAAACGAGGAGGCGGTACTATGAAACCCGAGCATTGGAAGCTGCCCCCCCGAGTGGCGGGGGTTTTAACGACGCTGGAGCAAGCGGGATACGAGTCTTATATTGTGGGCGGCTGTGTGCGGGACCATTTGCTGGGGATAGACCCTCACGATTGGGACATGACCACGGCGGCCCTGCCGGAGCAGGTGCGGCAGTGTTTTCGCCGTACCTATGATACGGGCATTCAGCACGGTACCATCACCGTTTCCGTAGGGGGCGAGCATTTTGAGGTGACCACTTTCCGGTTGGACGGGGAATACCTGGATGGCCGCCACCCCAAGGATGTGACCTTTACCACCAGCCTGGTGGAGGATTTGCGGCGGCGGGACTTTACCATAAACGCCATGGCCTATCATCCGGCCCGGGGGATTCAGGACCCCTTTGGCGGGCAAGAGGACTTGGAAAAAAAGCGGATTCGAGGCGTAGGCGAGCCGGTGAAGCGGTTTCGGGAGGACGGGCTGCGGATGCTGCGGGCCATCCGGTTTTCGGCCCAGCTGGGGTTTACCATCGAGCCGGAAACCTTTGCGGCGCTGGTGCAGGAGGCGCATTTGATTGAAAAAATCAGCGGGGAGCGGATTCGGGAGGAGACCCAAAAGCTGTTGCTATGCCCCTATGTGGACCGGGTGCCCCTGATTTGGGAAACCGGGCTTTTGGATTTGGGGGCGGCGGATAAAACCGTGCTGTGCCCGGCGCTGTCCCGGGCGGCGGCAGACCCGGCGGTGCGATGGGCGTTGTTGCTGATGGGCATGGACGAGGCGTCCCGGGAGACGTTGGTGGCCCGGTTAAAA
>CAKTER010000104.1 GCA_934552695.1 uncultured Eubacteriales bacterium | reverse complement strand
ACCATCTATGCCATATGGGAGGTACACAATCATAGCTGGGGCGAATGGACCTCCAATGGCAATGGGACGCATACCCGCACCTGTGCCACGGACAGCAGCCATACCGAAACAGCCAACTGCTCCGGCGGCACGGCTACCGCCACGGAGCAGGCCATTTGCGAAACCTGTGGTACGGGTTACGGAGAACTTTTGCAGCTCACCCAAACGTTCATCACGACCCCGCCCACGCTGCCTGCGGAGGGGTATGTCGGCAACGAGTACATGGACGAGGCCCTCCAAGGCGGCGAAGCGAAGGTCGAGGGGACGGACGTCGTCGTTCCCGGCTCGTTCCGCTTCAAGAACAACGGAGGCGGCAGAGTCGCACGCCCGGGCGAAAACCGCATGGAAGTCCTCTTTGTCCCCAAAGAGGCGAATGTATACACCACGGCGGAATGCATCGTTACCGTGACGGGGATAAAGCGCACAATTACCAGAGTCCCGAAAGACGTGGTCATCACGGACAAGCCCCTTGGCACGGCGTTTGAGGATCTGGGGCTTCCCGTTCATCCTTACGGCGTCATGGTAGAGACCAACACGGGGACAAGCTTCAACCCCATCCCCGTGACTTGGGACAGCTCCACCTATAACCCGAACCTGTATGGCGAGCAGATCATTACCGGCGAGCTGCATGTTGAACAGAGTCGCTACACGGATAAGCTGGAGCCGACCAGCACGGTCAGGGCAACCGCCAGAATAACGCTCATTGATGACCGTGTCTTTACGCCCGTTCTGGAGCCGCCCACCTACTCCAAGCAGCTCTACGGCGGCGACCTGTGCTTCGTTGTATTTGCCAACGAATATCTCTCCGGCGGAGCGGCCACGGCGGAAGACGGGGAGGTTTCCGGCAAATTCACGCTGGATGAAGATCAGAAAATATACGGCCATTCATTGACGGCGAGCACGCTTTTGCAGGCAGGGCCGCTGCAGCTGAAGGTCATCTTTACGCCCAACAACCCCTGGCGGTACACCAAGGCGGAATGCACCATCGATGTGAACGTTATTCCCCGCACATTCCAGGAGGCCACGGTCGGACACATTACCGACAAAAAAATCGGAACGCCCTTTGAGGAGCTGGGCCTCTCGGATTCATTCAGCTTCAATGCGGTGGGCGATGTGAACGACCCCAATGGAACCGGGTCGGGCTACGATATGCCCGTCGTCACCTCGTGGGACTTTTCGACCTACGACCCCCATTCGTTTGAGGAGCAGACGATCTACGGCGAGGTCAACCGCACCGTATTGGAGAAGTATTTCACCATCCCGGAAGGCGCCGACCTCCGAGCCGTGAGAAAGGTTCAGCTGCAGCCCGACCCGGTGGAGACGGAGATTACGCAGGCGCCCGTATTCCAGTGGAAAAACGGCGATTTTACGCTGCCCGAAAATACCATATTCACCTGGCGAAAGCTTCAGGTGGGAACCTACAGCACAGAGGTGGGCACTCTCACCGGCGGCGTGGCAAAGGCCAAGGGCTCGGATACCGTCGCCCCCGGCAGGTTCTCCTTCAAGAATGCCCCGCCGTTCTACCTCAAGACTCCGGGCGAACACGAGGTAACGGTGGTGTTCACACCGGACGACACACGCCTCTACAAGCCGACGGAGACCACCATCAAAATAAACGCCATCAAAAACACCATCCGGGATACCGACGAACCGAACCCCATTACCGATAAGCCGGTCGGCACGACCTTTGCGGCGCTTGGCTTGCCGGAAGATGTGGTCATCAACGGCGCTGACGGCGCCTGGTGCTGGGTTGACGTAGTATGGGAGGAATCGTCCTATGATGCACAGTCCTCGGATTGGCAGACCATCACCGGCACGCTGGTGCTTGACGAAGATGACCAAGATATCTTCCAGCAGCCGGAGCCTGCGGTAACAGCCGCCATCCGGGTAAAGCTTGTCGAGAAGGACGAGCCTTCCGCAGAGGAACTGGTAGACCCCATAATCCGGATTATTCCGACCAGAGGAAATGAGTATTTTGCACAGCAAGGCACACGGACGGCGGCGGATTTCTTTAAGCCGGGGGAGGTGCCCAAGGGTGCAAAGATTATTGCCATCACACCGCCCGCCTCTCCCTCTATTCTGGACAGCATCCGCATAGACAATGACGGGACCCTGCACTACGCCAAAAATGCGGCGGGGAGCGGGGGACTGGCAACCGATGTCTACACCGTCACCATCACCAGAGATGACGATGCGCCCATTACCGCCCCGCTGACGGTGCGCCAGTACATCTTTGCCGGCTTTAGAGCAGCAGTCGATGTAAGCGACTGGGTCTACGGAGATACCCGCACTTACAAGTGGAAGGTGCTAAATCCCGGCGAAAACGGCACCTGGTCGGCGATTATGCAAGAGCAGGGGATCTTTGAAATTTACGAGGAAACCGTCGATACGACCAGCGAGCCGGGGGTGTCCCACTATACGACGAAGGTCCGGGCGATCAAGGCGGGCTATACCCATATCGATATTCTCTATGTATCCGATACTACGGCGTCGTGGTCGCCATGGACCCATAGTACTGTCTTTGCCGGTGGGAGGGTCTATGTACGAGGTCTCACCGTGACGGCAGGCAGCGCAACCATCACCAAGGGCGATGCGCTGCCCACAGACCTTGTGACCTGTATCGGCCTGCTGGAGAGCGAAGGACGCACGGACGACCGGGATACAGTGCTGGAAAACGCCCTTTCCTATCGGCTGCTTGACGCAAATAACGAGGAGGTCACGGCGGATACGGCGCAGAATACCCCCGGGACCTACACCGTCGTCCCCATCGCCGCCCTCAAACCCGGCTGGGACGAGCGGTATTCCCTCAACAGGGTTAACGGCACGCTGACGGTGGAGGATAAGGTCGTGGAGGAATTCACCATCACCTTTGACGGCAACGGCGGCACACCCTCTGTTGACAGCATGACCACCGCCGACCAGAAGCTGGCCTCCCTGCCCGATGCCTCCCGCCGCAACTACCGCTTCGATGGCTGGTACACCGAAAAGAGCGGCGGCACGATGATTACGACGGACACCGTGTTCCCGGATCATACCACCGTGTACGCCCATTGGACCTACACCGGCAGCAGCTACAATGTGCCGGTGGCCTACCACACGCTGCGTTTTGAAACCGGCGGCGGCAGCGATATGACCAATGTGCGGGGTACGTACAACACCTACATCGACCTGACCCAATACGTTCCGACCCGGCACGGGTATACCTTTGCCGGCTGGTACAGCGATCGGGATTTAACGGAGCCGGTTTCCGACGTTTATCTGACCCAGGATCGGACCGTGTATGCAGGCTGGCACAGGGAGGAAGCGCCGGGCCCGGGCGCCAACCCCTTTGCCGATGTCTCCGAAAAGGACTGGTTCTACGGCGATGTCCTGTTCGTTTATGAAAATGGGTGGATGCTTGGGACAAGCAAAACCCTGTTTAGTCCTTTGGGGACGGTGACGCGGGGCATGATGGCGACCGTTCTTTGGCGCATGGAGGATAGCCCGGCGCCAACGGGCAAAAGCAGCTTTGCCGATGTGGAAGCCGGAATGTGGTATGCAGACGCTATCGCATGGACGGCAGAAAACGGCATTTTTATGGGCTATGACAAAGACCGCTTTGGGCCGGAGATCCCCATCAGCCGGGAACAGCTTGCCGCCATCCTCTACCGCTATGCGGGCTATCAGGGCTACGATACGGCGGGGAAGGGGAATTTGGACACATTTAAGGATGCAGACAAGATTACCGATTACGCAACGACGGCAATGGAATGGGCGGTGGGCAACGGATTGATAAAGGGAAAATCCGATGAGCTGCTTGACCCGCAGGGGACGGCGACCCGTAGGGAGATTGCCGCCATACTCCACCGTTTCTTTGAGAAGTATGAGCGGATGTAGGGCAGGGCGCCTGGCAGCCGAAGGGGCTGAATCGACCCGAGGCGGCGGAAGAGGCCCCAGGCCGGTAACAGCCGTAGTTTGGCTTGGGAGGGGCTCCCTCTGAACGCTCCCTGCCGGATGCTTTGTGCCGGGCACAGGACAGCTGAGCGGCGACAGACGAAAGAAGCCCGGCAAACCATCGAAACGTAAATTGTTTTTCCTTTTGGGGCGTGGGCAAATGGCCTGCGCCCCTTTTGGGTTCTTTCCACAAGAAAGGCGGTTGCTCTTTTGAGCAACCGCCTTTTCCCCTGTCTGCCCGGGTTAAGCAGAAAGGAAAGAAATCTATGACAAGAATAAGCGTTTCTTGTATCGGCAAAAAAACGGGACACAGCGCACCCGGGAAAAAGAGCTATGCGCTCTTACCTTGGCAAAGGTTGGGCCAGATAGTCTTTGACCTCCGCCAGCCGGGCCAGGCCAACGGTACGGCCAAGCTGATAGACCCGTTCCAGCTCGTCGGGGTTTTTCTCCACCGAGCCGATGTTTAAGGGTTCCTCGGGGCTAAGCACCAGCAGGCGGCCGGCGGCCTCCTCCCGGATAATATAGTCCAGGGTCTCGTTGTACTGGGCCGGGCGCTCATCCAGCAGCCGGGCCAACGCCGGGGTTTTGTGCAGGGCCAGCCGGATGAGGGGCTGGAGGCGGCTGGGGGTTTTCCGGTAGTCCCGGGGCTGGGTCAGCACCACCACGTTCCGGTCGTAGCCCATGGACCGGAAATGGCGGACGGGAATGGAGTCGGCCACGCCGCCGTCGGTGAGCCGGTAGCCATCCACCTCCACCAGCCGGGACACCACGGGCATGGAGGCCGAGGCCCGCAGCCAGGTTAAGTCGTGGGCGTCGCCGGTGTCACACCGGTGGTAAATGGCCTGCCCGGTGTCGGCGTCGGTACACACGGCGTAAAAAGCCATGGGGTTGGTGCGGTAGGTCTCCACGTCGAAAATATCCAGCTGGTTGGGCAAAACGTTCCAGTCAAAGTCGGCCCCGTACAGGTCGCCGGTTTTTAGGAGGGAGCGCAGGCCCACATACCGGGGATCCCGGCAAAACCGCTTGTTGTAGCGGATAGCCCGGCCAATTTGGCGGGATTTGTAGTTGATGCCAAAGGCGGCTCCGGCCGAAACGCCGATGACGCCGTCAAAAACCACATCGTTTTCCATAAAAATATCGAGGATGCCGCAGGTAAACATACCCCGCATGGCGCCGCCCTCCAAAATCAACCCTGTTTTCATGGCATACGTTCCTTCCAAAGCTTGCGAGAGAGATAGGTGTAGTGTTCGGTGTGCCGGTTGCCCAGCAGGGGGCAGGGCTTGTCCGGCTCGGTATGGTGGTACACAAAGCCGCATTTTTCCTGTACCCGGCGGGAGGCCTCGTTGCCGTCGTAATAGCCGCACCAAACCCCGGGGCAGGCCGGGTCGGCAAAACAGAGAGCCAGCAGGGCCCGGACGGCTTCGGGAATAAGCCCCTGTCCCCAATAGGGACGGCCAATCCAATACCCCAGCTCGACCTCGCCGGGACGCAGGAAGGCCGGAGCAGCAGCCGGGGCTTTCCAGCCGATACTGCCGATGGGAAGCCCGGTTTCCTTTCGCACGACGGCAAAGGTGCCGGGGGCGGAAAGCGCCTGCCGGATGACCTCCCGGCTGGCTTCTACGCTGGTGTGGACAGGCCAGCCGCACCGGGGGCCAATGGCCGGGTCACAGGCATAGCGATACAGCGCAGCGGCATCGGATTCGGCCCAAGGCCGTAAAAACAAGTGTTGGGTTTCCATCCCCCGGCACCCCCTTTGTAAAAATGTAACATGTCGGATAATGCGATAAGATGAAAGCTATTATATGCTTTTTGCAGAAAAAATGCAAGGGGAGGGGGG
>CAKTER010000103.1 GCA_934552695.1 uncultured Eubacteriales bacterium | reverse complement strand
ACAAAATAGGCATAGTAAACCGCCACCCAGATTATATAAGGCAGCACAATCTTTTGCAACCGCCCCCGGTAAAAGGCCCACCAATCCCGGGGCGGGTGCAGGCATAGCTTCAGCCCGCTTAAAAACAAAAAGCCCTGCACCACAAAGGCGGCCAGCCGCCAGGGAATGAACACCGCCGTCCAAAACGCCCCGGTGCGATCCAGCCCACTGATAGGCAGGGAGCAAACGTGGATGAGAACAACCAGCAGGCACAGCACCGCCGCCATCCCCGTCAGCTCCGGTCGTTTTTCGGGGTATTTGGCCTCCCCAGCCTCCCGGCCCCCAGCCCCGCTCCCTTCTTTTGCGGCTCCTCTTTCCTCGGTTTGGGGCGTTCCTCCCGCACCCTCCATGGCTTTCTTCCCCCTTTTCCGCTGCCCTCGTTGCTTTCATCTTACCATCCCCCACCGGCTCCGTCCAGCGAAATTTCTCCCTCCTCCCATCGAGATTCCGTCCCCGCTCCACCCAAGTCGTTTTCCTGCTTGCCCCTTTCTCTGCTGGAAAGCCATCCAACAAAAAAAGAGCCCATCCCAAGGGATAGGCTCCGAAAAAACAAAGCAAAATCAGCGCTTGCTGAACTGAGGCGCACGCCGAGCGGCCTTTAAGCCGTACTTCTTTCTTTCTTTCATTCTGGGGTCGCGGGTCAGGAACCCAGCCTTCTTCAGCAGAGGGCGATAGTCGCCGTCGGCTTCCAGCAGAGCCCGGGAAATCCCGTGACGGATGGCACCGGCCTGGCCGGTGAAGCCGCCGCCCCGTACATTGACCAGCACATCGAACTTACCTTCGGTACCGGTCAGCTCCAGAGGCTGACGCACAATGAGTTTCAGGGTATCCAGGCCGAAATATTCGTCCATGTCCCGCTTGTTGATGGTAACCTTACCGGTGCCGGGTACCAGATACACCCGGGCCACAGAAGACTTTCTTCTGCCGGTGCCGTAATATCTTGCTACTGCCATGGCGCATCCTCCTTACGCTTTAATCTCCAGTACTTCGGGTTTCTGGGCTGCGTGCTTATGCTCGGGGCCGGCATAAATGAACAGCTTCTTAAACATAGCACGGCCCAGCGCATTTTTGGGGAGCATACCCTTTACAGCGTGAGCAATCACATCTTCGGGCTTTTTGGCCAGCAGCTCCTTCAGCGTAATCTGCTTCAGGCCGCCGGCATAGCCGGTGTGATGATAGTAAACCTTGTCGTTCAGCTTGTTGCCGGTGACCTTAATCTTCTCTGCGTTGATGATGATGACATAATCGCCGGTATCTACATGTGGGGTGTAGATGGGCTTGTTCTTCCCTCTCAACACAGTGGCCACCTCGGCCGCCAACCGGCCAAGGGTCTTGTCGGCAGCGTCTACAACATACCATTTTCTTTCAATCAGAGCGGGATTCGCAATGGTCGTTGTTCTCATGGTTTGACCTCCTTAAAACGTACATATCCTATGTTTAAACCCGGGGCTAACGAGTTCAAGTGGCATTACAACAGGAATATTATATTACAACCAGCCGAGTGTGTCAATAGCGAATTTCCATTAACGTCAACCCCTCCGGCCCGGCGGTTTTCCCCGCCCGGGTGCGGTCCTTCGATTCCAAAATCCGGGCCACCTCGTCCTCGGGCATTTTCCCTTGCCCCACGGCAATCAGGGTTCCGGCAATAATCCGCACCATGTTATACAAAAAGCCGTCCCCCCGGACAAAAATCCGCACCTCGTCCTCCCGGCGCTCCACCGAAATCTCAAAAATTGTCCGCACCGTGGTTTTGGCGGCGCTGCCCATCGCCCGGAAGGCCGCAAAATCGTGGCGCCCCACCAGCGCCTGGGCCGCCCGGTGCATGGCTTCGGCATCCAGGGGCCGGCACACCCACTCGGCATACTTCCGCAGCAGCGGGTTCCGGTGGGGGGCGTTATAAATGCGGAACCGGTACAGCTTGTCCTTCACATCGTACCGGGGATGGAAGCCCTCCGGTACCGCCTCTGCCGCCGTCACGGCAATGCTCTCCGGCAGGTAGGTGTTCAGGGCAAAGGGAATCTTTTCCGCCGGAATAGAGGTATCCACCCAAATCGTCCCCCGTTGGCCCAAGGCGTGTACTCCCCGGTCGGTACGGCTGGCTCCGGTGCATTCCACCGGCTGGCCAAACAGCGCCTCACAGGCCGCCTGTAGGGCTTCCTGCACCGTGGGCTGCTCCGGGTTCTTTTGGGCCTGCCAGCCAAAATAATCGGAACCGTCATAGGCGACGGTCAAAAGAATTCGTTTTTCCACGGCTCACCCCACCCACAGGCGGATGCCAATCACCGCCGCCAAATACACAACCAGCAGCCCGTAGGCCAAGCCATCCTGCCGGGTGTACGCCATTTGGTTCATCCGGGTACGGCCCTCGCCCCCCCGGTAACACCGGGATTCCATGGCCATCGCCAGCTCGTCGGCCCGGCGAAAGGCCGAAATAAACAAGGGCACCAGAATGGGCACCAACGCCCGCCCCCGCTGGATTAGGCTGCCGGTGGTAAAGTCCGCCCCCCGGGCCTGCTGGGCCTTCATAATCTTATCGGTCTCGTCCAGCAGCGTGGGGATAAACCGCAGGGCAATGGTCATCATCATAGCAATCTCGTGGGAGGGCACGCCAATCTTTTGGAAGGGCGTCAGCAAAATCTCCAACCCGTCCGTCAGCCGGATGGGCGTGGTGGTCAGGGTCAAAAGCGAGCTGCCCACAATCAGCATCACCAGGCGGAAGCACATTTTAATGGCCATCGTCACCCCTTTGGTGGTAATGGTGAACCGCCACAGGGTAACCAGCGGTGTGCCGCCTTTTTGGGAGAATAAATTCAGCACAGCCGTAAAAAGAATAATCAGCACCACGCTTTTGAGCCCCCGCAGCATAAACCGCAGCGGCACCCGGGACAAAGCAATGGTCACAGCCAAAATTGCGAAAATAAAGCCATAGCCCACAAAGCTTTGCACCAAAAACAGCGACACGATGTACACCAGCGTGGCGATGATTTTCACCCGGGGGTCCAGCCGATGCAGCGGCGAATCCACCGGATAGTATTGTCCAACGGTAATATCCCGAATCATAGCGTATTCCTTCTCTGCCGCAGTCCCGTCCCCGGGCTGCCGCTCGTCCTATTTCTATCTCCGGCCTACCGGGCCAATGCCTCAGCCCGGCCGTTTTTGCAGCACCTGCCGCAGCAAGGCCACCGCCTCGTCCACGGTATACACATACGCCGGCAAATCCCAGCCCCGGGCCCGCAGGTCCCGAAACACAAAGCTAATCTGCGGGGCGGTGAGCCCAATCTGCTCCAGCTCGTCCACCCGGGAAAAAATCTCCCTTGGGGTCCCCGTCATAGCCAAGCGGCCTCCGGCCATCACCAAAATCCGGTCGGCCAGCCGGGCGGTGTCCTCCATGCTGTGGGACACCAGCACCACCGTCAGCCCCAGCTGCTTGTGCATATCCGAAACCGCCTGCAAAATCTCCTCCCGGCCCTGAGGGTCCAGCCCCGCCGTAGGCTCATCCAAAACCAGGGTTTGCGGCGCCATGGCCAGCACCCCGGCAATGGCCACCCGGCGCTTTTGCCCCCCGGACAAGTCAAAGGGCGATTTCTCGTACATTTCCGGGCCCATGCCCACCACGGCCAGCGACCGGCGCACCCGCTCATCCAGCTCGTCCCCGGTCAGGCCCAGGTTTTTGGGGCCAAAGGCCACATCCTTATACACGCTCATCTCAAACAGCTGATGCTCCGGGTACTGGAATACCAGCCCCACCTTCCGGCGCAGCGCCACCAGCCCGGCCTTGCTGGCGTGGATGTTCTCGCCATCCACCCAAACCTCGCCGCTGGTAGGCGTCAGCAGTCCGTTCAGCATTTGGATAAGCGTGGACTTCCCGCTGCCTGTATGGCCAATCAGCCCCACAAAGGAGCCGTCCTCAATGGTCACGCTTACATCATCCAGCGCCATTTTGGCAAAGGTCGTTCCGGGATTATATACATAGCTTACATGTTTGACTGTAATCGGCATAGCTCTTCCACCATTTCTTCCACAGTAATGCAGTCCGGCCGCAGGTCAAAGCCCTCCTGCCGCAGCCGCTGGGCCACCTCGGTCACCTGGGGCAGGTCCAGCCGCAGCTCCCGGATGCGCTCCCCCTGGGCAAAAATCTCCCGGGGCTTGCCCTCCATCGCCACCTGGCCGTTATCCACCACATATACATAATCGGCCTGGGCCGCCTCGTCCATATAATGGGTAATTAAGAGGATGGTAATCCCTTCCTCCCGGTTCAGCCGCAAAATGGTATCCATTACCTCCCGACGGCCCCGGGGATCCAGCATAGCCGTGGGCTCATCCAATACAATGCAGGTCGGTTTCATGGCCAAAATCCCGGCAATGGCCACCCGCTGCTTTTGGCCTCCCGAAAGCCGGTTGGGCTGGGAGCGGGCAAAATCCGTCATCCCCACGGCCGCCAAGGCCTCGTCCACCCGCTGCCGGATCTCCGGCGCAGGCACCCCCAGGTTTTCCGGCCCAAAGGCCACATCCTCCTCCACAATAGTGGCTACCATCTGGTTATCGGGGTTTTGGAACACCATCCCGGCATTTTGGCGAATATCGTAGACAAAGGCCTCCTCCCGGGTATCCCAGCCGTTGACCCACAGCACTCCCCCGGTGGGCTGCAACAGAGCGTTCACCTGCTTGGCAAAGGTAGACTTTCCACTGCCGTTTTGGCCCAAAATGGCCACAAAGGCCCCCCGGGCCACGTCGATGTTGACCCCTTTCAGGGCCTCCACCACTTCTTCCCGGTTTTCTCCGTTTTCCTCCACCACCCGGTGGTATGCGTATTTTAAACCCTCGGAACGCACCATATCCAAACCCATTCGCCTCCTTGGCAAAAACCTATTGCCATTCTAGCGGAAAGCACCCCAAAAGTCAACCAAACTCCCGTAAAATCCGCTTTGGATGCTGTATCGGCCTTTCATTTTCTCCCCGCTTCGTCCTCCTCCTCTTCTTTTGGGCACGAAAAAAGGACGTCCGCAGACGTCCTTTTCGTTGTCTTACACCAGCTCCAGAATCACTTCGGGAGCGCCGTCGCCCTTCCGGGCGCCCAGCTTGATAATCCGGGTATAACCACCGGTACGGCCGGCATACTTGGTAGCCAGCTCGCCCAGCAGCTTATCGGTCAGGTCAATCTCCTTGGAAAGCTTCCGTACCTTCTTGCCATCGGCAGGTACCTCGGTGACGGGGTACAGAACGGCAGCCATCTTCCGGCGGGCGTTCAGGCGAGAGGGGTTATCCTTGCGGATGGTCTTTTTCACTTCTTCGTAAACGGTCACTTTCTTGCCGTCCACGACGTTCTTAACCCGCTTGCCGTTGGCGTCCTTTTTGGGCACCTTAGCGGTAACCTCCACCTCGGTGAAGTTGTCCTTTTCCTTCACACCCAGGGTAATCAGCTTTTCGGCCATCCGGCGTACTTCCTTAGCCCGGGTCTCGGTGGTACGAATCTTGCCGTGGTGCAGCAGGCTGGTGGTCAGGCTGCGCAACATGGCCTTTCTCTGGCTGGAAGTCCGGCCCAGTTTACGATATCCAGAAGCGTGCATAGTTGTTTCCTCCTTTTTTCAAGGGCAGGGCCTGCCTTTTTCAGGCAACACCCCGGCGGCGCATCGGTCTTACGCCGGGCTGCGGCCCCGCAAAATAACGGTTTATTCGTCGCTGGGCTGTAAGCTCAGGCCCAGCTCGGCCATTTTGTTCAAAACCTCTTCCAAAGACTTCCGGCCCAGGTTCCGAACCTTCATCATTTCTTCCTCGGTCTTGTTGGCCAAATCCTCTACGGTATTGATACCGGCCCGCTTCAAGCA
>CAKTER010000102.1 GCA_934552695.1 uncultured Eubacteriales bacterium | reverse complement strand
GGTCGATAATGGACAGCCGCCGGAATCCAAGGGCCGCACCCTCGTCCAAAAAGCTCCCGGCGTCGTCGGGGCCCCGGTGGATAATTTTGTTCATCATCCGGGTCAAAACTTCCTCCCGCCCCTGTTGCCAATCCACAACCTGACCGGTAAAGCCGCAAAAACCACACATAGCCATGCCTCCTTAAAGCAAAAGCATACCATAGAATACCCTAAAAAACAATAAAAAACCCCGCAAAAAAGGCGCAGCCGCCGCTACGCCCCGCCTTGCTTTTTCAAAACCCGGCCGGCGGCTCCGCCCGCCGCATCCGCTCGATGCGATCGACCCGCTGGGCAATCACGTTGTGCCGGGTACGAATGCAAATCTCGTTTTTGTCGTTCCGCCCAATCAGCTCCCCCTCAATCAGCCGCTGCTGCAAGGTGATAAGCTGGATGTAGTCCCCGCTTTTAAACAAGGCGCCGCCAAATTTCAGCTCCTGAATGGGGAACATTTCCCGGCAATGGGCCAAAAAGGCTTCCTCCTCGGCGCTGGGAATGTGCGGCGGCGCCGGGCGATTCATTTCCGGCAACGGCGCCTGTTCCGCCGGGCCGCCGGGCATTCCGGGCCGGGGCCCTCCCGCCGGTTTCCCGGTCTTGTTGTTCATCCGCACAATCAAAAACGTAAGGGGTATTGCCGCTACCGCCGCATACACAATATCGTAAGCCGAAATGGGGCCAAAAATGCTCATATCCTTCCCTCCTGACCCTCTCATCATACCAAAGAACCCGGAGCTTGTCACTCTTTTTTCACCCGAATCCCCGCTTCCATCCCCAGCACGCTGCCCCCCTGCCGCAAAACCTGCTCCAAATACCCCAGCGCCGCCGGGGTCAGCTCTTCCCCGGGGCATACCAGCGGAATGCCGGGGGGATAGGGGATGAGAAAGTCCAGTGCCATGTGTCCCGCCGCCCGTTCCGCCGGTACGGTTTCCCCCGGGGCAAAAAAGGCGTCCCGGGGGCTCAAAATCCGCCGGGGCGGGGTCAGCAACTCCGCCGAAAAGGCCGGGGCCGCCGCTTCCGGCCGGGGCCAGTCCTTGTCCAGCTCCTCCAGCGCTTCGGCCAGCCGGGCAAAATCTGCGGGCCGGTCGGCCACCGAGGTCATGGCCAGGGCATGGCCGGGCCAGGCTGCCTCCAGATACACGCCCCGCCGCCGCAGGGCCTCCTCCAGCGGATAGCCCGCCAAAAACACCAGCTTGCCCGGGTCGTCGGTGGGCAGCAGCGGGATATTTTTCAGCTTTTCCAAGCGCCGCCGCAAGGCCAAAAGCCCTGTGGCATAGGCTTCAAAGGCCGCCGGGCCCTCCGTCTCCAAAAAAGCCCGGCACCCGTCCAACGCCGCCAGCAGCAAATACGAGGGACTGGTGCTTTGCAGCAGCCGCAGGGCCCCCCGCAGCCGGTGCTCGTCCACCCGTCCCCGGCGGAAAAACAGCACCGCCGTTTGGGTAGGGGCCGGCAGGGTTTTGTGCCAGCTTTCCACCACCACATCGGCTCCTTGGGAAAAAGCGTCGGCGGGAAAGGCCGGATGATACCCCAAATGGGCCCCGTGGGCAGCGTCCACAATGAGGGGAAGCCCCCGGGCATGGCACAGCCGGGCCAGCGCCGGAATATCGGAGCAAAAGCCCTCGTAGGTAGGGCTGACCACCAAAAGCCCCCGGGCCCGGGGATGGGCCAAAAGCGCCGCCTCCACCGCCTCGACCGGCAGTTCCCGGGGAATGCCCGCCGCCACCCGGGGAGCCGCATATACCGGGTCGGCCCCGGAAAGCACCAGCCCCCGAACGGCGGCACCGTGGGCGTTCCGGGCCACCAGAAGCTCCTCCCCCGGCCCGGCTGCGGCCAGCACCGCCGCCATTACGCCGCAGCTGCTGCCGTTTACCAAAAAAAACGCCTCGTCCGCCCCCCGGAGAGCCGCCGCTTTTTGCTGGGCCCCGGCAATCACGCCCCCGGCCTGATGCAGGTTGTCAAACCCCGGCAGCTCGGTAATATCCATGCCCCAGTCCAAGGGCAACAGTCCCCGGCCCTTGTGGCCGGGCATGGAAAACAGGCAGGCTCCCGATTGGCTGTGGGCCTGCAAGGCGCCGTACAGGGGCAGGTCTTTCTCTTCAATTTTTTTGATTTTTCCCGTTTCCGGGTTTTTTGTCCCAAATTCCCTGTTTTTCCGGCTTTCCCCGTTCACAGCTTCCTCTTTCCGGCCCCTTGGGGGCCCCGTTCCCATCTTTTCCCGGCTATTCCGCCACCGTCACCACCCGGACGCTATGCCCCCAGGCAGGGACCGCCACCTTCCACAGCTCCTCGCCCCGGATAACTACCGTGGCCGTATTCACACAAGGATGCACCGCCACCTTCTCATCGGCCAGCACGTCGCTGTCTACCAGCAGCTGCACCTTGTGCCCCTTGTCGTTCATCAGTCCCAACGGGCTGACGCTGCCGGGGGTAATGTCCAAATACGCCAGCATGGGCTCCTCCCCGGCAAAGCTGAGCCGGGGGATGCCCAGCTCCTTCGAGACCGGGCCGGTACGGAACTTTTTGTGGCCCCGCAGCACCAGCAGGTAATATTCCTTTTCCCCGGCCTTGTTTTTACTGTATAAAAACAGGTTTTTGCAAATTTCCAGCCCCAGCCGCTTGTCCAGCTCCTCCGCCGCTTCGATGGTAAACAGCGCCTCGTGGTCAAACTTTTCGTAGGGGATACCCAGCCGTTCCAGCTCGGCATAGGTACGGGCTTCCCGTTCCAGCATTCCCATTCCTCTTTCCGTTCTTCCTATTCTTCCTCGGTTTCTTCCGCCGCACTCTCCGGCGTTTCCCCGGCCTTGGCCAGCAGCCATTGCCGGTAAACCTCCCGCTTGCCCAAGTTCCGGTTGCGGGCCGCCTGCTTCATAGCCTCTTTTTCCGAAAGCCCGGCCGCCAAAAGGCTTTGCATTTCCTCCGCCAGGGTTTGCGCCGGGGTCGCTTCCTCCGGCCGGGCCCCTGCCTCCCGGCCGGAAAGCACCAGCACATACTCCCCCCGGGGGGGCTTTTGGGCAAAGCCCGCCAAGTGCTCCGAAATACGGCCGCCGGGGGCCTCCTCGAACTTTTTGGTCAGCTCCCGCACCAGCACCAGCTGACGGTCGCCGACGGCGTCCAACAATTCGGTCAGCGTTTTTTCCAGCCGGTGGGGAGCCTCGTACAAAAGGACGGTGCGTTCCTCCCGGCTCAGGGCCGCCAGCCGCTGCCGCCGTTCCTTTTTCTCGGCGGGCAAAAACCCCTCGAACACAAACCGGCGGCTGTCCAGCCCCGAAAGCACCAGTGCCGTCACTCCCGCCGAGGCCCCGGGCAATACCGTTACCGGCAACCCTTCGGCCCGGCACAGCCGGATCAAGTCGGCCCCCGGGTCGGAGATTCCGGGAAGCCCGGCGTCGCTGACCAGTGCGATACTCTCCCCCTGCCGCAGCCGCTCCAGCAGCACCGGCCCGGCCTGGGCCTTGTTGTGCTCGTGATAGCTGAACAAGGGCTTGTGGATGTCGTAGTGGGTCAGCAGCCCCCGGGTGTGCCGGGTGTCCTCGGCCGCAATCAAATCGCACTCCCGCAGAGCGTTTAGCACCCGCAGGGTAATGTCCTCCAAATTCCCAATGGGCGTGGCGCAAACATAGAGCATAGGGTTCCTCGTTTCTGCACAAAAGCCCCGGACAAGCCGGGGCCGGTCGTTAGGTTTCGTAAATGTGCCGCAGTTCCGGGCTTTCGGCTCCCGCCTCGGTTTGCAAAAACAGAGGGGCTTCCTCCCGGGCCACCGCCTCCCGGCCGGCGGGGCGTACCCCCTCGGCCAAAACCAGCCGGGGCGTTTTGCCGGTGTCGCCGGGGCGGACAAACACGGGGCGTACCCGCCGAACCGCCAGCCCGGCCCGTTCCAGCTCGGCCAACAGCTCGGGCTGCCGTCCCCCCCGCAGCACCAGGCACAGCCGTCCCCCGGGGGACAGGGCGCCGGCCGCCCGCTCCACCACCTGTCTGAGCGTACAGGCCACCTCGTGCCGGGCCAACGCCAGCGCCGGGTCGGGGGACAGCTTTCCCGTCCCCAGCGGAAAGTAGGGCGGGTTGGCCGTAACCAGCGAAAACCGTTCCCCGGGCAAGAGCTGGGGCAGCTCCCGCAGGTCGCCGCAAATCACCCGCAGCGGTAGCCCGTTCAGGGCCCCGTTCCGCCGGGCCAGCTCTGCCGCCGGGGGGTATATCTCTACCCCGGTTAGGGAAAGCCCCGGCTGCCGGGCGGCCAACAGCACCGGAACGATGCCGCTGCCGCAGCACAAATCCAGCACTCGTTCTCCCGGCCGGGCCGCCGCAAAATAGGCCAGCAGCACGGCGTCCAGCCCAAACCGATTACCCCGCTTGGGCTGGATAAACCGGAATCCCCGGCGCTGCAAATCCTCTCGGGTTTCCTCCGGGCCAATCCTCAACGCTTATTCCTCCCCGGTGGGTTTGGGGACGCCCACCGCCGCCGGGCCTTGGGGCTCCGCTGTTCGGGACGGCTCGGCGTTCCGGCGCTCCCGCCGGGGCCGGGGCTGGCCTCCTTCGCCATTTCGGGCTTCATTCCGGGCTTCATTCCGGGCTTCGGCGGGGTTTCCGTTCCGGGGCTCGCTACGGTCGTGGTTCCGGCGTTCCCGCCGGGGCCGGGCTTCCCCTTGGCGCTCCGGACGTTCCCCTTTTTCGGTGCGTTCGCCTTTTTCGGCTCGCTCCGGGTTCCGCCGGGGCCGGTTCTCCCGCTCTTTCCGGGGGCGCTCGCCGGTTTCGGCATTGCCGCTGCCAAACCCGGCCGAATTGGGATACGGGTTCCGCCGGGTGCGGATTTGGCCTCCGGCGGGTGCTTTTTCGCCCCGTTCGCTGCGGTCGTTCCGCTCATTCCGCTCGTTCCGGGGCCGGCCCTCGTTGCCCCGCTCCCGGTTTTCCCTGGCTTCCCGGGGCTCCGTCTTTCTCCGGCTGCGGCCCTCGTTTCGTTCCTCGGGCTTTCGTTCTTCCCGGCCCTCGCCCCGGTTCTCCGGCTTCCGGCGGGAGCCCTCCCGGGGTTCCGCCCCACGATGCGGCTCCCGTTTTTTGGGCGGCTCGGGAGGCAGCCCGGCCTCTTCCCGCTTTTTCCGGGCCTTTTCCTCAATCTCCCGGACATACATGGCCAGCTCTTCCTCGGTCAGCGGGTCGGTTTTCCGCTGCTTTTTCTTTCGCAGCACCGCCACCTCGTCCACGTTATAAAACGCAATGGTGGGGGCGTCGTTCTCGCTCTTTTTTACCCCGGCCTTCACCATCTGCATCAGCACGTTGACCGCCAGCACCTCGCCAATGCCGTCGTCGGTACGGATAAGGTCGCCAATCCCGGGAAGCTTTTTGTTTAGCTCCTCGTACACGTCCTCCTCGTACTTTAAGCAGCACATCAGCCGGCCGCAAATACCGGAGATTTTGGTGGGGTTCAGCGAAAGCTTTTGCTCCTTGGCCATTTTGATGGAAACCGGCTGGAAATCCCCCAAAAACGTGGCGCAGCACAGGGGCCGGCCGCAAATGCCGATGCCGTTGAGCATTTTCGCCTCGTCCCGGACGCCAATTTGCCGCAGCTCAATCCGCGTGTGGAACGCCGCCGCCAGCTCCTTGACCAATTCCCGAAAATCCACCCGCCCGTCGGAGGTAAAGTAAAAAATCATCTTGTTGTGGTCAAAGGTGATTTCGGCGTCCACCAGCTTCATGGGCAGCTCCAGCGCCGCAATCTTCCCGGCGCAAATTTGCAGGGCTTCCTTTTCCTTTTCCAGGTTTTCCGCCTCGATGGCGGCGTCCTCCTCCGTGCCGGGCCGCAGCACTTCTTTTAAGGGCTGGACCAGCTTTTCCTCGGGCACCATAAAATTGCCCCGCACCACCAGCCCGTATTCTACGCCCCGGGCGGTTTCTACAATAGCGTAATCCCCCGGCGAACACCGATAGTCCCCGGGCGCAAAATAATAGGTTTTGCC
>CAKTER010000101.1 GCA_934552695.1 uncultured Eubacteriales bacterium | reverse complement strand
CTATTGGTCAGCGACCATGTGGGCGGGACGGTGGCGCCCTTAGCCGGAGATATTTTTTCCGGCATCGAAAACTGGTATGTAGTGGGAGAGTAGGAGGCGGCGATGTCGGAATTGAGACAGGACCCGGTCAGCGGGGACTGGGTGTATTATGCGGCTAACCGCCGGAACAAGCCTTACGATTTTAAGTGGCGGCAGGTCAGCTCTCGACGGGCCGGCGGCGACTGCGCTTTTTGCCCCGGCCACGAGGGGGAAACCCCGGCGGCTGTGTATCAGGATGGCCCCAATGGGGCGTGGACGGTGCGGGTGTTCGAAAACCGGTACCCGGCAGTGGCCGAGGCCGAGCCGGACTTTGTGCCGGACGGGTTTTATCGCAACGTTCCCGGCTTGGGACGGCACGAGGTATTGGTGGACACCGCCGACCACGGCGGGGTGCTCCATGAGTTTCCCTTGGAGCATATCCAAAAGATTCTGTGGGTGTTGCAGGAGCGGATGCGGGAGATTCAAAAAGACCCCCGGGTGATGTATGTGCAGATTTTTAAAAACTGCGGGCCCGAGGCGGGAGCGTCCATTGCCCATTCCCATTGGCAGCTGCTGGGGGCCCCGGTGCCGGGGAAGGAACAGCAGGATGCGCTGGATCATGCCCGGGCCTACCGGGCGGCCCACGACTCGTGCCTGTTTTGCGATATTGTGGCAAAGGAGCTGGCCGAGGGCGGCCGGGTGGTGGCCCAAAACCAAAGCTTTTTGGCCTTTACCCCCTATGCCTCCCGGAGCGCCTTTGAGCTTTGGATTATCAGCAAGACGCATATTGCCAGCTTTGTTGATTTTTCGGAGGCGCAGCGGGAAAGCTTTGGCGCCTTGTTTTACGATGTTTTGCGGCGGCTGCCCCGTCTGCGGGATGGGCTGGGCTACAACATTTGTTTTCAGGATGTGCCCCGAGGCGCCGGGCTTGGCCGGGTGTTCCATTGGTATTGCCGGATTGTGCCCCGGATTGGGGCCCCGGCCGGGTTCGAGTTTGGCACCGGCAACCGCATTAATCCGGTGACACCGGAGGCGGCGGCAGAGATTTACCGTCAGCTGGGGGAGGAGCTATGAGGATTTTGTATGCCGGCGGCGACCTGCTGGCGGTGGTGAAGCCGGTGGGGGTTCCCTCGCAGCCGGATAAGACCGGGGACGCCGACCTGTTGCGCTTGTTGGCGCCGGAGTTTGGCCCGCTGTACCCCATCCATCGGCTGGATCGGCCGGTAGGCGGGGTGATGGTTTTGGGCCGGACGGAAGCGGGAACCGGCGTAGAGCTGCTGCACAAGGAGTATATGGCCGTGGTGTGCGGGAGCCTGCCGGCGGCAGGGGAGCTGACTCACTACTTGAAAAAACGGGAGCGGGATAATACCAGCTTTGTGGTGAGCGCCAACGAAAAAGGCGCCAAGTTGGCCCGGCTACAGTACGAAACGCTGGCGGAGCGGCCCGGCCCGCCGGAGAACAGCGGTATGGACGGAAAGGCTTGGCCCGGGCCCTTGCAGCTGGTGAAAATCCGGCTACAAACCGGGCGGCACCATCAAATTCGGGTGCAAATGGCTGCGGCCGGGGCGCCGCTGTGGGGGGACCGGAAGTATAACCCGGCTTTTGCCCGGTACCGGGGGAAAACGCCGCTGGCCCTGTGGGCGGCGTCTTTGACTCTGCGGGATGGCTGCGGGCAGGAGCATACCTTTGCCGCAGACCCGGCGGGAGCCCCCTTTGACTGGTTTGCCGGAAGAGCCCTTGGGCGGGAAGAGGACGGAATTTAAAAAAGGGGGAACCCCCGGGAGAGAAAGAGGAATCGTCGGTAAGGCGGTTCCTTTTTTGTATGGGAAAACGGGGCGAAGGGAGCAAAGAGAGGAAAGGAACCGGTGGGAGGAGGAAAAATCAGGGGAACGCCGGGCGGGAGCCGCATAGACTGGGAGAAAGGGGGCGGGGGTTTGGGACGGAAAAAGCAGGCGGCGGGTGCGGTTTTGATGGTGTTTGGCGGAGGCATGCTGGTGATGTTCTTTTTGCCCGGCTGGGGGATTTTGGTGGCACTGGGGCTGTTGACGGCGGGATTTTTCCTGCTGCGGGGAGAGGATTGCGAAAAATAGCAGGCCCCCAGATGTAGTTGCGGGAAGGAGAACCGACCACTGGGTTTTGATAGACTGTATAAATATACTATAATATACATACAGAAATGGCGAAAAAATGACACTCTTTTTGTGTAGAAGAAAAAATATACTGGAAATAATTTATAAGATGTGTTATACTGTTACCCGGCAACCGTTGGCAAAGGGCCTGCTGCGGATGGAAGAAGGGCGGCGGACGAAGCGAGTGCTTCCGGGAAGGCGGGCGAAGCCCGAAGGGAAAAGCACCCGGGCAGACGGCGGAAGCCGAAGGAGAACGGGATCGGAATGGCCATAGAAACCCCGGGAGGGAAGGTCGTTTCCGGGATGGCTCAGTACGGAAGAAAGGAACTTTTCGATGAAAAATCAGATACAATGTTTGCTGCTGGCGGTGTGCCTGCTGGTAGGGGCGGCGGCTGTCCCGGTACAGGGGGCGGTGCCTGCGGCCAGCGCCTGGGCCCAGCCGGCGATGCAGGAGGCGGAGCAGCGGGGGTGGCTCACCGAGAGCCTGAAGGCCCGGGCCCGGCAGCCCATGACCCGGCAGGAACTGTGCAGTTTGGCGGTGGCCTATTATAAGGAAGCGACGGGCAACAGCGGGGTCACCATGCAAACCTATCCCTTTACCGATACCAAAAGCAAGGACGTAGCTTTTGCGGTAGCCAATGGGATTTTGGAGCCTTTGTCCACCCACATCTTTGGGGCCCAAGGCTATGTGACCCGGGAGGAAATGGCCGGGAGCCTGGAAACGCTGGCGAACCTCTGTGGGGTACACCTACGGGACGCCCAAAAGCTGACGGCCCGTTACCGGGACGCCGAGCAGGTCTCGCCGGACTATCAGGCGGCGGTAAAAATTATGGCTGACGCCGGGATTATGCAGGGCTATGACGGCTGGCTGTATCCCCGTAGCCAGGTAACGGTGGAGCAGGCGGTGAGTATGCTGCTGACCGCCGGAAAGGTATTTGCCCCTCAAACTGTGCAGGTGGGGGCGGCGGAGCTGCGGCTGGGAGAAACGGCGGCGGAACTGGCCCAAAAGCTGGGCAAGCCCCAAAGCGGGGGCTTGGACGAGTACGGCGCCGGGCAGCAGGTGTTTGCGCTTTCCGGCGGCGGCACGGTGATTGCCGGGCTTCTGGGAGGCCGGGTGGTCTCGTTGTTTGTCCGGGCCGAGAGCCTGGGCTTTGCCGGGCTGACGGGGGCTTCTCGCCCGCAGGAGGCTAAAACGCTGCAATTTGATAAGGAAACGCCGCAGGTTGGCCGGAGCAGCCGGTACGAGGCGGAGGCACTGGTTCTGTTCGACATTTTGGGGGACGGCACGCTGGAATGCGTGTATCTGTGCGACCCCATCCTGCGGGCCGGGGGCGTGACCCAAGCCGGGGCGGTGGGCAAAACCCTGCTGGGCTGGGTGAATGCTTTGCGGCAGGGGCGGGGGCTGACAACGCTGGCTTGGGACAACACGGCGGCCTCCTGTGCGGCGGGGCATTGCAGCGAGCTGGCCTTTGCCCAAAACGCTTCCTATGTGAACAAGCTGGGGGAAAGCCCCTTCCAGCGGATGGATAATTTCGGCATCGACTACGTTTTGGCGGCGGAGAATATCTCCGTTAGCCAAAGCAGCAGCATCGAAATTTTTTACGAATGGATGGGCAATGCCGGGGCCCGGGGAAACTTGCTGGAGATGGGGCTGAATCGCACCGGGGTGGGCACGTATGTCCGGAACGGCAAGCTGTTTGTGACCATGGATTTGTACGAGGCCCGGCAATGAGAGACACGCAAAGCTTTACAAATCGTTAAAATCGGAAACGGACGGTACGGTGAGCCTGGAACGCAGGAGGCCGACTGTCCGTTTGGCGTATGCGCCTTTACAGTGGGGAACGACTGTTTTTGAGCTGTGACCCGCAAGAGAAAACCGGCCTTTTGGCAAGATTTTTATAAAAATTGAACGGAAACTTAATTTTCGAATGAAAAGTGATTGCAATTTTGTGGCTTTTACGGTATAATCGTTTTTGATAAATACAGTTGTCCGCAAACGATGGACAACACCAAATGTGTGAGGAGGATAATCCATTATGAAAAAGCTGCTTGCAATCGCTCTTTCGGCGGCCATGGTCTTTGGTTTGGCCGCTTGCAGCAACAACGATTCTTCCAACAATGCTTCTTCCGATAATCAGGAACAGCAGGAAGAATCCAATCAGGGGGCAGCCGATGCTTCCGGTGATGCGAAGGTTGTTAAAATCGGTGTGTTCGAGCCCGCTTCCGGCGATAACGGCGCCGGTGGTAAGCAGGAGACCCTGGGTATGCAATATGCCAACAGCCTGACTCCCACCGTGGAGATTGGCGGCGAGACCTACAAGGTAGAGCTGGTGTATGCCGACAACCAGTCCTCCAACGATAAGGCGCCGACGGCGGCACAGAATCTGGTTAGCTCCGGCGTGTCGCTGGTTCTGGGCTCCTACGGCTCCGGCGTATCCATCGCCGCTTCCGATATTTTCGGCGATGCCGGTATTCCCGCCATCGGTGTTACCTGCACCAACCCGCAGGTTACCGCCGGGAACAGCCACTACTTCCGTATCTGCTTCCTGGATCCCTTCCAGGGCACGGTTTTAGCCAACTTTGCCAAGGAAAAGGGCGGCACCAAGGCTTACTGCCTGGCCAAGCTGGGCGACGACTACTCCGTGGGCCTGTGCAACTACTTCCAGAAGGCCTTTGGCGAGGAGAACTGCGTGTACGAGACCTTCCCCGAAGGCAACAGCGACTTTAGCTCTTATGTGACCAATGCGAAAAACGCCGGCTGCGACGTGTTCTTTGCTCCCGTATCCACCGAGGCGGCCGCTTTGATTATTGACCAGGCCGACACCCAGCAGCTGGGGATGCCCATTCTGGCCAGCGATACTTGGGACTCCAACGTTATCACCGAGGCCGCTAAGGGCAAGAATGTTGAGATTTATGTGACCACCTTCTATCAGGAGGGCGGCGCCCCCGAGTTTGACGAAGGCATTAAGGCCTGGATCAACTCCGATCCCACCAACCTGGCTAACAACAACGGCAACGACCAGGTGGCGGCTGTGTCTGCCATGGGTTACGACGCCTACTACGTGGCGCTGGAGGCTCTGAAGGCCGCCGGCAGCACCGACCCCGCTGCGGTGATGGCCGTTCTGCCCGATGTGACCTATACCGGTGTGACCGGCGAGATTGCTTTCGACGATGTGAACGGCGACGCCATCCGGAACACCGCTTTCATTAAGGCTTGCAACACCGAGACCGCTTCTTGGGATTTCGTGGCCGAGCAGGGCGTTGAGGAGTAAGCGGAACTACATACTGTAAAAGTTTTCGTTGTGGCGGGAGCGGTTTTGCTCCCGCCATTGCCTGATTCAACGAGGAAGGAAAAGTACGCCAAGGGGCGGGTTTTCGTTCCGGTAGCTTCCGGGGAAAGGCCAAGGCTTTGCCTCCGGAACGGTGCAGACCATGAAATTTGGGCTGCCTCGAAAGAGAGCGTCTGCGGCGGCAGGCCCTTTTTCGAGACAGCTCAAAGCTTGAGGAGGATTGTTTCGTGAATTTCTTGACCAACAACTTACCCTATCTGCTGTCGGGGATTTCGGCCGGAGGACAATATGCGCTGATTGCCATTGGCTACACCATGGTTTATGGTATTCTGCGGCTCATCAACTTTGCCCACGGCGATGTATTTATGGTGGCCGGTCTTTTAATGGTTTATCTTTCGGCCAGTATGCCCCTGTATGTGGCCATTCCGCTGGTGATTGCCCTGACGGTGGCCTTGGGCTTTGTCATCGAGCGGGTGGCTTATAAGCCTTTGCGGAGCGCCCCCCGGATGTCCATTATGATTTCGGCCATCGGCGTTAGCTATCTGCTGCAAAACCTGGCC
>CAKTER010000100.1 GCA_934552695.1 uncultured Eubacteriales bacterium | reverse complement strand
CCCCGCCGTCGAGGGGCGCTATAAAGACGGCCGCCGTTTCCGGCGGCCGTTTGCTTATTCGGCAGAGAAAATATAATAGTATAAGGGCTGCCCGCCGTATTGCACGTCCACATCGCAATCGGGGTGGGCTTCCTCCACATAGGCCGCCAATGCCTCGGCGTCGGCCTCCGTCACATCAGCCCCATAATAAATGCTGACCATGTCGTGATTGTCCCCAATCAGCTCATCCAGCAAGGCCCGGGCCGCCTCGGTCACATCCTGCTTCACCACGGCAATCTCGCCGTTTTTCATGCCCAGAATATCGCCCTCGTGAATTTCGGAATCCTCCAAATGGGTGTCCCGCACCGCATAGGTCAGGGTGCCGGTATCCACCGTGCTTAGGGCTTCCTTCATGGTTTCCACCGTTTTAGCCGGCTCGGCATTGTCGTCGTAGTGAATCATGGCGGTAATGCCTTCGGGCACCGACCGGCTGGGCACCACAAAAATCGTCTTATTTTCGCACAATTCGGCCGCCTGCTCCGCCGCCAAAATAATGTTTTTGTTATTGGGCAGCACCACAATGTTCTCGGCGTTAATCTTTTCGATGGCGTTCAAAATGTCCTCGGTGCTGGGGTTCATGGTCTGCCCGCCCTGAATCACCTCATCGACGCCAAGGTTTTTAAAAATCTCGGCCAGGCCATCCCCGGCAGAAACGGCGATAAAGCCCATCTTTTTGGGCGGCTGCGCCGGCGCTTCCTGAGAGGGTTTCGCCGCTTCCTCGGTAGTAACCACCTTGCTGGTGTGCTGCTCCCGCATATTCTCAATCTTCAGGTTGGTCAAGCTGCCAATGGCCAGCGCCGTTTCCAAAACCAAGCCGGGGTGGTCGGAATGCACATGGATTTTAATCAGGTCGTCATCGGCCACCAGCACCAGCGAATCCCCTAACGATTCCAGCTTTTTCCGCAGATTCAAAATCTGGGCTTCGGTGGGCATATGGACGTTGATGATAAATTCGGTGCAATACCCGAATACAATGGATTCCCCGTCGATGGTTCCCAACGCCGAAAAATCCACAGCGGGGGCGGCGGTAGCTACCGGCGTATCCAATACCACGGTGCCTTCCCGGCCCAGCCCCTGCAAAGCGCCCTCTAAGATGTATAAAAGCCCCCGGCCGCCGGCGTCCACCACATCGGCCTGCTTTAAGACCGGCAGCATTTCCTTGGTTTGCTCCAAAATCACATAGCCGTCAGCCAGAATGTTCTCCAAAAATACGGCAATATCCGTCGTTTCGGCCGCCCACTTATCGGCGGACTCGGCCACCACCCGGGCCACGGTCAAAATCGTACCCTCCTTGGGCCGCATGACGGCTTTGTAGGCCGTCTCTACGCCCTTGTGGGCCGCTGCCGCCAGCTGATGTACATCGGCCTCCTCCAGCCCCTCCAGGCCCTTGGCAAAGCCCCGGAACAGCTGGGACAGAATGACGCCGGAGTTCCCCCGGGCGCCCCGCAAAGCCCCGTTAGAGGCCATTTTGGCAATGGCCGCAATATCCAGCGCCTGGGATTGCTCCACTTCCCGCCCGGCGGAAAGCACCGTTAACGACATATTGGTGCCTGTGTCGCCATCGGGCACCGGGAACACATTCAGCGAATCCACAAGCTGTTTGTTTTTGTTCAGTTCGTTGGCGCCGGATAAAAGCATTTTTTTGAGCAGCGCCCCGTTTAAACTGGTGTAAACCACAAAAATAACCTCCTTATGCGTCTACCCGTACACCGTCCACACAGACGTTGACGGCGGATACCGGTAAGCCGACGGAGTCTTCCACCGTGTATTTCACGGTATTGATGGCGCTTTCGGCAATCGCAGCAATGTTCGTACCATATTCAACGATGATGTGCAGTTCCAAATTGATTTTGTTATCTTCTACCGACAGCTTGATGCCCTTCGTCAGGCTCTCTTTTTTGAGCAAATGCACCAGGCCGTCCTTCATGTTTTTCGCAGCCATGCCAACGATTCCATAGCATTCCATGGCAGCCATCCCGGCAATGCGGGCAATCACTTCGTTGTCGATGGAAATAACGCCATTTTCGTTTTCGATTTTCGCAGTCATGAAGGTTCCTCCTTTAATTCTTTTTTTGAAAAAACCCTGGGCCGGGAAAGCTCCCGACAAAAATTACATACCAAGGCTTATTCTACCACAGCGCGTTCCGATTTAAAACCATAAATTGTGCTCTTTTAAAAATTTTTTCATAGGGATGCGAATTCTACTTGCCAAATGGGCAATAATCTGATAGAATACTTTTGTTATGTCACGGGTACAGTGAGGAGGTGCAATACAAATGCCTAAATGTGAAATTTGTCAGAAGGGCCATCAGACCGGGCATCGGATCAGCATCAACCGTAGCCAGGTCAGCAGACGTGCAAATAAAACCTGGAAGCCCAATGTAAAAAAAGTGAAGATCGTTGAGGACAACGGCAATGTAAAGTCCATTTACATCTGCACCAGATGCATGCGTGCCAACAAAGTGACTCGCGCCATCTAATCGAATGACCTTCGCAACCCAGCCGGAGAATTTTCTCCGGCTTTTTCGTTAAAACGAGAAAAACAGAGCCCCTTCCCTCTTTTTCTGTTTTAAGCCAAAAAACCTATCTATCCCTAAAAACGTAAACCGCTTTTAAAAAGTTTAAAGGACGGGCCGCTTTGGTGCGGTACCCGTCCTTTTCTTCAAAATTATTCGTTGCGAGCAGCAACCTCCGCCAACGCATTGTCGATAAGCTCCATATATTCGTCGGCAGTTTTTACGCCGACAATCATATCCCCAATAATCTGGCCGTTATGGTCAATCATCAGCGTCACCGGCACCCCGGGCAGGTTGTTGGCCACCCAGGTCCGCAAGGTACTATCCATTACAATGGAGGTGTATTGGCCCCCCACCGCCGCCTTGGCGTCCTTCATAATCTGGTCGGCATCCTCCAACGGGGTGTCAATGGCCCCTTGGATTAGGTTCACATGGGGATAGGAAGCCTGCAAACGGGTGTAGACCTCTTGCATGGTAGCCGACTCGTCGTAGCTGGCAATGGCATAGGCCGCCGTCAGGTTCAGCATGGTCACGTCATAATCGGCAAACACCGTGCTGTCGATGCTCTCCCCTTCCAGCGTGGTGGTCACAAACGTAATGGTATTTTGCAGAGCCGCCTTCTGTTCCTCCAGCGCCGTGGGGTCAAAGGGCCGGGCCGCTACCGAGCCTTTTAGCGAGGACACGCCGGAGCGCAGATACACATACAGGGTCTCGTCCCGGTCCTGCAGGGCGCTGGTGTCCTTACGGGTATCCCACAACACATAGTATTGATAATCCTCGTAGGAATCTACCAGTTCCCTTTCGTTATACTCCTGGAACAGGCTGGTAACGCCGCTGCTTTCCACCTTGTCCTTTTGCACCACCGCAATGGTGCAAATGGGATACAGATAGTCGCTGATGTCCGCCAGCGGGTTGCCGGTGGAAATGGTTTCGTAGTCGGCGTCGGTCACATAATAGTAGGTCAGCTTGCCAAACACCGAGTCGGAGGACAGGCTTTCAAAATAGATATTGGTATCCAGATAGTCTGTCCACACATCGGGCAGGGTGTAGGTCAGGCCCATGGTGGGAATCTTCATATCCCGGTTCACCGTCGTTTCGGTCTGGGCGCCGTTTTCAGCCGCATCCTTTTTGTTGCAGCCGGCCAACGCCGAACAAGCCAATACCAATGCCAGCACGGCCGGGATCCATCGGTTATGTTTCATAAACAGGCCTCCTTTTGTGGTTCCTGCAAAAGAGCAGTTTGCAATAGATTGTATTATAGCACAAAACCCCTTCTTCCGTCTACTTTTCCGGCAAATTTACAAAAATCTTAACTTTTCCCCCGCCCGTCCCGCCGTCCCGACCAACGTTCTTTGCAAAAATATAGTCTTGACAAAACCGGCCGCCCCTATTATACTAAAGCCATCAACAAGTTCATACGAAATTCTTCAGGGCAGGGTGAAATTCCCGATCGGCGGTAAAGTCCGCGAGCGCTTAGCGCAGGATTTGGTGAAACTCCAAAACCGACAGTTATAGTCTGGATGGAAGAAGAATGGAATGGTCAAACCGATACGTTGGGATATTTTCCCGGCTGTTTGTTTGGCATCCCGTTTTGCTTTATGCAGCCTGAAGATTTTCAGGCTGTTTTCTTTTGGAAACAGCCCAGGAAATCCTACGAGGAGGGAAAACAAATGGAAAATGTAACCAAAAACAACTCTGTACTTGAAAAATCCCGGATGTCTACCCGGCAACTGGTGGTCATGGCCATGATGGCGGCCATTTCCATCGTGCTGGTCTACGCCATCCACCTGCCCTTGTTCCCCGCCGCCAGCTTTTTGGAATACGACCCGGCGGACATCCCCATCCTGATTGTGGCCTTTGCCTATGGCCCGGTTTCCGGCTTTATTATGACGGTCATTGTTTCTATCATTCAGGGTATGACCGTCAGCGCCGGCAGCGGCATCATTGGCATTATCATGCACATCATTGCCACCGGCTCCTGCACCTTGATTGCCGGAAGCATCTACTGGAAGCATAAGACCCGCAAAAGCGCTCTTGTGGCTTTGGTTGTCGGCGTTATCGTCATGACCGCTGCCATGGTCATTATGAACCTGATTTTGACCCCCATCTTTATGGGCGCTCCCCGGGAAGCCGTCGCAGCCATGATTTTGCCCATCATCCTGCCCTTTAACTTGTTAAAGGCCGGTATCCACTGCGTGGTCACTTGCATCCTCTTCAAGCCCTTGTCGAACCTCATCAAAAAGTCCCATTAAACGGGAAGACCTTTTTCCCAAACAACTCAATCCATTAAGCAAGTAACCCAAACAGACCCTCCAAGCTGTTTGTAAACTCACAACCCGACTGGAAAAAGAAAGCGGAGCCAAATCGGCTCCGTTTTCTTATGCCCAAATTCTTCTCTCACCGTTTATACATGCGGTATTTTCGTTTTTTCGGGCACTGTTTTTCGCTTTTTCCGCTTCTTCGCCTCAGCCAAACAGCCGGGCCGGGTTGGCAATCATCATCCGGTCAATCTGCTCCTGCGTTACGCCTCGGGCGCTTCCGTTGCCAAGGCCTCCCCCGGCTTCTCCAACGAGATACGGCCCAGCTTCCCGCCTCGGAACTCGTCCAGTAAAATTTTGGCCGCCCGCTCCGTATCCAAACTGCCGCCCTTTTTTAAAAAGCCCCGCTTCCGGGCCAACGCCTCCAGGGAATGAATCCCGGCGTCCTCCCCCTCTGTCAGCACCTCGTCCCCATAGCGGGCGGCATAGGCTCCGGGAGCCAGCACAATCAGCCGGGCCGCCAGCTCCGCCGCCAGCGCCTCGTTATCCACCACCAAATCGCTGACCGACCCGCAAAAGGCCAGCTTTTGGCCTACCGTCTGATCCTCGAACTTCGGCCACAAAATCCCGGGGGTATCCATCAGCTCAAACCCGGGCCGCACCTTAATCCACTGCTTGCCCCGGGTCACCCCCGGCTTGTCCCCGGTTTTGGCCGTAGCCTTCCCCGCCGCCTGATTGATAAACGTAGACTTCCCCACATTGGGGATGCCCGCTACCATGGCTCGGATGGTCACATTTTTTAGGCCCCGGGCCTTTTGCCGCTCAATTTTCTCGTGCATCAGCCCAATGGCAGCGGCAGCAGCTTCCTTTACGCCCTTTCCTTTGGCGGAGTCCGCTACCACGACGGCGTAGCCCTTTTTTTGGAAGGCCGCCGTCCAGGCCGCCGTAACCGCCGGATCGGCCAAATCCGCCTTGTTTAACACCACTACCCGGGCTTTTTTTTGCGCCATCTGGTCAATATCCGGGTTCTGACTGCTTTGCGGGATTCGGGCGTCCAGCAGCTCGATTACCACGTCTACCATATTCAGGCTTTCCTGCATTGCCCGCCGGGTTTTGGTCATATGCCCGGGATACCATTGGATGTTCATGCTTCCTCCTGCCGGGGCAGCGGTTCCACTGCCAGCCGCTCTAAATTTATCCT
>CAKTER010000099.1 GCA_934552695.1 uncultured Eubacteriales bacterium | reverse complement strand
CGGTGGGTATTCACCCCATACGGAGTACAGGTCAGCAAGGTACACCGGTCCTCCCCCGGGACAAGGGCCAGAGCCGCCGTGTCCTCCGGCTCCACCACCAAAATCTCCTCCACCCGGTAACAAAGCTCCCGGTTCAGCACCGTGACCGTAAACTCGTCCCCGGCCTCCAGCTGGTCCAAATCCGTAAACAGCCGGGCACTGGGCAGGCCCCGGTGGGCCACAATCACCGCATGGGTACCTGCCCCGCCTACCGGCAGGCTGCTCCCCTCCAAATGCCCGGCCCCTTCCCGTAGCACCGCCTCGTCGGTACCGGGGTACAAGGGCAGCTCCACCCCGATTTTCGGGATGGTCACTACCCCCATGGTGCCGCCTGCGGTTTGGAGGCAGCTGTATTCCGGCCAGCCCACCCCTTCCCCCAACGGAAAGTCCAGCGCCGCCAGCCGGGTATTATAGGCCTCGGCCGCAGCCAAAGCGGTGGCGCACGTCGCCTCGTCCCACTCTGCCAGCCCCTGCTGATAGGCCACCACCGCCCGGGACTGGGTACGCCCGTTCCACCACTGGCCCACCAGCGGGTAGAGCAGCAAGGCCAGCCCCGCCGCAAACACCCACGCCAGCCACCGCCCCCGCTTTTTTTCGGACTTCATCCTCTGCCTCCCCGCTCCCAAGCCCCGGCAATTCCTCCGCCGGAGCGCTCCCTTTCTTTCAAAGAATCAAACGCTTACCGCCGGGCCGTCCGCCGCTTTTGGGTCACGGCAAATACCACGGCCGCCAGGGCCATCAGCGCCGCCCCCACCCCATAAAACACCGCCGCACCCCGGCCGCCGGTGCCGGGCAGCACCGTGCCGGTAGAGTTGGCCACCTGGACCGGCAACACATACCGGCCCTCGGTCTTTTGGGTGTTGGTCTCCTTCAACGTGCCATCGGCCCCCAGCACCGCCGTAATTTCCACCCCAATGTCCTCGGCCAGCTGCTGATACCCTGCGGGGGCGGAAATCTCCGTTAGCCGGTAGCTTCCGGCCTCCACCCCGGCAAACCGGGCCCAGCCGTTGCTGTCGGTGGTCACCACCGTGATTTTTGCCAGCTCAGCCTCCCGCTCGCTCCCGGTTTTCGTCACGTCCACCCCGCCGACCCAGGTCACGCTTTGGGTGGCTTCGTCCCAGCGGTAATATTCCCGGGCGTCCCCGTTCAGCCGATACAAGGCAAACCGGGCCCCGGCCAGCTTATGGCTCCGCTCCTCCGGAACCTCCCGATTCAGCGCATACTTGTCGAGAACTACATCAAAGTTGTACACATACACCGTTTTTTCGGGGGTATCGTCGGTGCTTCCGGTTTGCGGGTTGTTGGAATAGGTCAGCTTTACGGTATTGGTTTCCTCATCCGTCGTTTGCGCCGTTTCGTTCAGCACCGCCGTGTAGTCCAGCACCACGTCCGCCCCGGCGGTATATCCCTTTTGTACCAAATCCCCCAAATCGATGGTTACCACCTGCCCGGTCTGGCTTACGGTAAAATCCGTTACCGGCCTGCCGCCGATGGTGAGCGCCACATCGTTTCCAAAGGTCAGCCCTGCCGAAAGGGTATCCGTCACCACAAAGGTATAGGCGGTGTACCCGGTGAGGTCGGGGATTTGGGATGTGACCCGGAAGGCCACCGTATCCCCCACATGGGCCGTAGTCCCCCGCTTTTCGGTGTTATCCTCCACAATCACCTTGTCGATGGTGGGAGCGTCCGCCTTCAGCACAATATCCTGCTCCCCACAGCTTTGCAAAGCCAGAGCCGCCACCACGGCCTGAGCCGGGCTCGCCGCCTGGGGATTCCCCTCGTCCACCACCAGATAATAGCCCAGGGGCAGACCCTCGATGACCGCTTCCTCTCCGCCGGTGGCCGCCACCTGCCCGGCGGCCTGCCCGTCCGGAGCCATGGCCGGGTCGGCTGCGGTCAGGTACGCCAGCAGCTCCCGGGAAAAGGCCTGCATATCCGTTTGCGCCGCCACCCACTCCGCCGCCAGCACATCCCGGGTCTTGCCGCCGACCGGGCCGGTAATGCCTTTGGCCGTAAAATACCCGTCAAAGTCCGGGTCGATGGTATAAGCGTAGGCCGTGCCCGCCTTGCTCAAATCCATCACCTTGTAGGCGGCGTAGGTGTGCCCCACCATGGATACCCGTTCGTTTTGGTTGGTAATCCGCAGAGCCGCCGTTTCGGCCGCCGTCGCTCCCATCGTCGTTCCTGCCGTCAGCAGCAGCGCCAGTCCGGCGGCCAGCCATTTGTGTCGCAGTTTCATACCGTTCCCCCTTTTACTGTTTGGTTTGCGATAATTGCTTCATTCCTTCCGTTTTTTGGCTTGTCCCCTCCCCCCTTTCCGGCGGGCTTCCCATCCGGCCAGCACCAGCAACAGGCCGCCGCTGCTCAGAGGCCCCCCTAGCCCGCCGCCGCCGGCTGCCGGGAGCACGTAGGCCGCCCGGTTCAAAAAGGCCGCCTGGCACACCTCGTCCCCGGTAATTTTCCCGGAAAAGCTACCGTCCGGGCAGGCCTCCCCGTTCACCGAAACGCTGTACCCGGCAGGGTTCTCCTCCGTCACCGTAAAGGCCGTGCCCACCGGCAAGCCCCGCAGCCACAGGGTCTGCCCGGGCTTTAGGGCAAAGCTCGCCCCGTCCCCCAGGCTTTCGGGGCCCCCGGCCACCGGCCCGTCCCCATCGGTCAGGGTACAGGGAAAGGCGTCGGCCAAAGGCAACCCGTCCCCGCCGGTGAGATGCAGCCGGAAGGCAAAGGAATGCTCCGGCTGGGCCCCCGGGCCCTCTACCGCCTTGGAAATGGCCAGCGACCCGGTATCCTGCACCGTGGTGGCACTGGACACCGAGGGCAGGGTGAATCGCATATAGCAGGTGGAGCCCGAAGCCCCCCGCTCGGTGTAAAAAAAGTGAAGAAGGTAGCTACCATCGGCGGTGCGGCCCTCCCGGGGGATGTAGTCCCACAAATCCACATATTCCCCCACGGAGGAATGCACCCCGCCGATGTCGCACACCAGCCGGCTTTCCCCGGTGGCCCGGTCGGTCAAAAACACCCACATATCGTCGTCGCCAAAAAACAGGTAGTCCAGCGGCCCCACATAGTCCCGGCTCAAATCGAACCGGACGGCAAAGTTGAGGCCAAAAAAGAAGTTATGGGCCTGGCCGTCATCGCTGATAGGAAAGGTCCCGGTTTTATTCACCCAGCCGGAGGCCGTGTCCCCCGAAGCCCGGTCGGCAAACCCAGCATAGGCAGGCAAGGCCCCAAACCCACCCATCAGCGGGTCGTTGCGCCGATTCTCCGGCACCCCGTCCATGGGCCAAAAATTATTGGTAAAAATATGGCTGTGGGTTACCGGCTGGCCCGTCGAGGTATAGGACGAGGGGTTTTGCAGCCGTTCCAGCTCTCCGGCCCCTATTCCGGCCGGCCCGCTGACCGCCGACAGGGTGTAGGTATCGCCGCTGCGTAAAAAATGCAGCGACCCACCTTCATAGGTCTGCTTGCCCCGGGCGCTCCCCTCCTGAAACAGGGCGGGGGCCACCACCCAGGGGTTGTAAATCAGCCGTCCGCCCTCGTCCAGCCCGTCCACCAGCCCAAAGGTGCAGCCCCGGTACCCGGCGTCGGCGTTATTCCGGTTGTAGGCGTTTAAGGCCCCGCCGTCGAACCGGTACCCGCCCATGCCCGTGCCGCAGTTGCTGTTGCCAAAGGCCAGCACATCGCAAAACGAGCCCCAGGTGCGCTGCCCGTTGCCGCTCCTTCCGTAGTTTTCGGCGGCGTTGATGCCGGTAACGCCGCTGCGCCAGCGTCCGTCCGGGTTTTGCCCGTTGGTAATGTCGTAATCGTACAGCGCAACTTCGTTGGTATAGCTGCCGGTGTTGCTTTCGTACACCAGCCGGAGTACCGTGTTTTCCGTAATCTGCACCGTATCCGCCGCTGCGGTAGGGACGTTGGTGAATCGGACGGCCGCCGGGTCGTACACGCCAAACTCCCCTTCGCCGCCGGTCTGCACCCACACCTCTTGCAAGGTGTAATTGGGATTTTGGGCCAGCTTGTTCAGCCGGTTCAGGTTTTCGGCCTGGGTACTGCCGGAGGAAAGCTTTTCGCTGTACCGGCAGGCTTCCGGGGCATACACCTGCTCCAGCCGTCGTTCTGCCGCTATCTCCCCGGTTTCCGTCAGCCGAATTTTCCGCTTGGGCAGGGCGTTCTCCCGGGTGGGCAAAACCCCGCCGCTGGTGTCAATCACGCTCAGGTTATCGTTGGCCCCGTCGTAGGTCACCCGGTCAATCCGGGCAAAATACTCCACCGTAAAGGCAGGGTCGGCTACGCTCCGCTGCCGGACCGCCCCCAGCACACCGTTCCCGGCCAGCTCTACCCAAGTAGCTTCTATCGGCTCTGCCGGACTCGCCCCCGCCTCGGTCAAGCTCCCATCCTGCCCTATTAGCCACAGGACCCGGCCCAAGCCCCCGGTTTCGGTAGCGTCCGTTTCCGCAGCTTCCCCAAGGGCTCCCCCCAAGGTTGCATTTTCACTCGCCTCCCGGGCAACCGGCCCGGCCTCCTCAATTTCCGGCCCCAAGGCCAGCTGCTGCATGGTTTCGCCGCTTTCCGCCCCTCCGGCTGCTTCTCCGCTCCCCTCTCCGGCCGCAGCCGTACTGCCGGCCCAAAGCCCCGGGGTTGGCTCGCCGTCCCCGGGCTTCCACATGACCTCGGCTCGCAGCCGTATCCCGGCTCCGTCCAGCTCTTCCCCGTTCCGGAAAAAGTGAAACCGCAGGGCCAAAACCTCCGGTGCGGCCGTTTCATCCGCCCCGGCCTCCGCCTGGGCATATTGCTGCATTTGCCGAAGGATTCCTTCCTCTGTGGCCAAATATTCCACCCACAGGGCGGCTCCCGTCAGGTTCAAAGCCGATTCCTCCCGGGGGCTGGCCCACAGGCGGAGCCGCAACCAGGCATCCTCGTAAAAAAAGGCAGCGGCCCGGCTCTCCGGTTCTTCCGCCGACGGCAGATCCTCTCCCTCGGTCTCATCCCGCTTCGTTTCCGGTTCCGGGTTCTCGGATTCCGTTTCCTCTCCTGCTTCCGGCTCCGCCCCTTCGGCTTCTCCCGGTTGATTCTCCGGTTCCGCTCCTTCGGCCCCAGCTTCCTCTGCCCAAACCACCTGCGGCTCGGGATTCCACCCGGCTGCCGTTCCGCTGCCGCAGGCCACCAAAAGCGCCAATCCCAGCAGCCCCGCCGTTCTCCATCCTCTTCGTTTCATGGCCGCCCTCCCCTACTCGCATCACAAAACCCTCTTGTATCCATTTTTTCCAAATTTTGTTATTATCGTAGCAGGAAAAAGTTGCATTTTTGTTACACAAGACACATTTCTTTCTGGAAACACAAAAAGAACGATAACTTTTCAGCTATCGTTCTTTTTTGACAAATGCTTCCCGAGCCAGCCCCGCCCCCCAAGACTTCGGTTTATGCCAGGCCCGTTTTATCGCTTTTCTATCTGATCCAGCAGGGCGTCCAGCTCCGGCATGGCCGCCTCCTCCATGGTTCCTGCGTCCATTTGCGCCGCCACCTCCGGCCGGATGGGCAACTGGCATACCAACGGAATATAGTGCTTTGCCGCCGCCTGGGCGGTATGCCCCTCGCCAAAAATGTGGTGAGCCTTCCCGCAATCGGGGCAAACATAATAGCTCAGGTTTTCCACCAGCGCCAGCACGGGAATTTGCATCCGCTCGGCCATCACCAGCGCTTTTTCCACAATCATCCCCACCAAATCCTGCGGCGAGGTCACAATCACCGCCCCGTCTACGGGCAGGGACTGGAACACCGTTAAGGGCACGTCGCCGGTACCGGGAGGCATATCCACCAGCAGCACATCCAAATCCCCCCAGGCTACGTCCGTCCAAAACTGACGCACCAGCCCGGCAATCAGCGGCCCCCGCCATAGCACCGGGTCGCTTTCCTCCTCCAGCAGCAGGTTGAGCGAAATCACCTTGAGCCCCTGCGCCGTTTCCACCGGGTACATACAGTCCTGCGT
>CAKTER010000098.1 GCA_934552695.1 uncultured Eubacteriales bacterium | reverse complement strand
GGCCAGCCCCCGGGCCAAACTCACCGGCCCGGTAAACTCCGCCCGGGCCTGCTCCACCAGCCGGGCCACCTCCCCAAAATGAGGCAGGTGGGTCAGCACCAGCTCCCCGGCCCCGGCCTCCCGGGCCAATCGCCCGGCGTCCGACGCATTCATATGCCCGGCGGCGGTGCCGTCCATTCCCGCATAAAAGCTGCACTCCGCCAGCAGCAGGTCGGCCCCCCGGGCAAAGTTCACCAGCTCCGGAAAGGCTGCCGTATCCGCCGTATAGACCAGGGTTTTCCCCCCGGCGGTCAGCCGCAGGGCATGGGAGGGCACGGGGTGCCGGCCCAGCCGGGTTTCCAGCCGGAAGGGCCCCACGGTAAAGGCCTCTCCGTCCCGGTAGGTATGGCACCGGGAATAGGGCTCCCACCGCAGCTCGTCCAAATGGCTATCCGCCGGGCCGTAAAAAACCAACGGCGTTTGGGTGTTTCCCAGCTGCATTTGCACCAGCCGCCCATACAGCAGGGCCCCGCCGTCACAATAGTGGTCAAAATGGTAATGGGATAGCCACACCGCCCCCAGCTCGGCCTTCCCCAGCGCCCGGGGCAGCAGCGAGGCCACCCCGCTGCCGCAATCCAGCAGCAGGAAAAAATCCCCTTCTTGCACCAAATACCCGCTACAGGCCTCCCCCGCCTCGGGATAGCCGCCCCAGCAGCCAATCACCGTCAGTTCCATGTCCCGCCCTCCTTTTTGCCAGCGCTTTTCTATCATGATAAACGACCCGGCGGCATTCTGCAACGGGGAAATTCCGGCCGGGTGGAGGGAAAGGGATTGACAAAACCGCTAAAATATGGTATTAACGAAGTGGCTTTTTGTGCGTTTTTGGGCTAAAACCGGCACCGCCTGCGGGCTGGATTTTAAAACCCCCACAGCCGCACAGCCATTCAGGAAAAGGTACCGACGACTTTATTCACTGAGAGGAGATTGTAAGAACATGAAAAAGAAACTGGCACTGCTTTTGGCCGGTTTGCTGGCCCTGGGCTTAACGGCCTGCGGCAACAGCAACGGCGGCAACTCCGGCAATACCGGAAACAACGAGACCCAGGGCGACGCCTCTGCTGCAACCGAGGCCAAGACCGAACTGAACCTGGGCTATCAAATCGACCCCGAGGGGCTGGATCCCCAACGCACCGCCGCCGCCTCCACCTTTATTGTCACCAACAACATTTACGACACCCTGCTGGGCGTCACCACCGATTCCCAGCTGACCAACCGCTTGGCCGAAAGCTACGAGCTTTCCGAGGATGGCCTGAGCATCACCTTCCACTTGCGGCAGGGCGTGCTGTTCCATAACGGCCGGGAGCTAAAGGCCGCCGACGTGGCCTACACCTTCTCCCGCATTCAGGACGAGGAATGCCCGAAGTCCGGCGACTATAAAAACATCATCGACATTCAGACCCCGGACGACTACACCGTGGTCTTTACCACCGCAAATCTGGACACCATGCTGCCCACCCTGTTTGCCTACCCCTGGACGGCCATCGTCCCCGAGGAGGCCGCCGACACCTTAAAGACCAATCCGGTGGGTACCGGCGCTTTCCGGTTTGTGGAATGGACGCCTCAGCAGAGCATTACGCTGGAACGCAACGACAACTATTGGGGCGAACCCGCCAAGCTGACCGCCGTTCACTATTCCATGGTGCCCGACGCCACCTCCCTGCTGGCCGCTTTGCAGGTTGGCGAGCTGGATATGATTCCCCTGTCCGGCGAGCAGGCCGAGCTGGTGGAAGCCATGGACGGCTACAAGGTGGTTTCCGGCCCCCAGAACGCCGTGCAGCTTATGGCCCTGAACATGAGCCGGGAGCCCCTGAACAACGTGAAGGTCCGGCAGGCCATCTCCATGGCCATTAACAAGGACGAGGTCATTCAGGCCAGTATGTACGGTCTGGGCCAAAAAATCGGCTCTCACCTGCCCGTGACCTCCGCCTACTATGTAGACACCACCGATGTGCTGCCCTACGACGTGGACGCCGCCAAGGCCTTGCTGGCCGAGGCCGGGTATCCCGACGGCTTCACCATCACCCTGTCCCTGCCCAAGGCCTACCAGCAGCACGTCAACGCCGGTCAGGTCATTGCCGACCAGCTGAGCAAAATCGGCATTACCGTGAACATCGACATTGTAGAATGGGGCTATTGGCTGTCTGATATTTACGGCGGCGAGCACAACTTCGATATGACGGTCTGCGGCCATACTGGCCGGCTGGACCCCTACGCCTTCCTGGAGCGGTACTACTCCACCTCCGGCGACTACATCAGCCTGCTCACCGGCGAGGTGGACGGCCTGTTGGACCAGGCCCGGCAGGAGCTGGACGAGGGCGTCCGGAAAGAGCTTTACACCCAGATTCAGACCACCCTGGCCGAACAGGTACCGGCGGTTTACCTGCAAACTCCTGACCAGCTGGTAGGCATGACCGAGAACCTGCAAGGCATGGCTTTCTATCCCCTGGACATTTACGACCTGAGCCAGCTGTACTTTGAATAAGCCCGCCACCCCTTATTTTTAAAACATTTTCCTGAATTATGACCAAGCAAAAGAGCTGTGCTAACGCACAGCTCTTTTTTGTAGGGGCTGCTTAGTCCACCACTTCCTCCGCCGCCTGCTGCTTTTGCAAAAGCTTCCGGGACGGATGGTAGATGAGGGCGGCGACCAGCATCATCACCGCCGTGGAGGACAGGCTAATGGGGTAGACCATCATAATCGTCCGGAAGGTGGGGTACAGGGGAAACACCGTTTCAATCCACACAATCCGGAACCCGCACACCCCCAAAATTGTTAAGACCGCCGGGACAAGGGAAATCCCAAAGCCCCGCAAATACCCCGAGGTAATTTCATAAAACAGGCTGCATAGATGGGCCACCAAAATCAGCTGCAACCGGATGTAGCCAATATCCACCACCGCCGGGTCGGGGTTAAAAATCGAAAGCAGGGGCCGGGCAAAGGTCATCAGGAGCACCACCGTAGCCCCCAGCACCGCAACCCCCTCTCCCATGCACAAAAACAGGGTACGGCGGCACCGCCGGGGCTGGCCGGCGCCAAAGTTCTGCCCCGTAAAGGTGGTGCAGGCCTGCCCAAAGGAGTTCAAAATGTCGTAGGTAAAAATCTCGATGTTGTAGGCGGCGCTGGAGGCGGCCATAACCACCGTGCCCAAGCTGTTGATGGCCGATTGGATGACGATATTCGACACCGAAAACACCGAGCTTTGAATCCCCGCCGGGAGCCCGATTTTTAAAATCTGCCGTAGGCTGGCCCCGTCAATCCGCATTTTTTTCGGCTCCACCCGGATATATTTGTCGGAGTGCAGCAGCTTGCGGAATAAGATGACGGCGCTGATACCGTTGGAGATTACCGTGGCAATGGCCACGCCGTTCACCGTCATGTGCAGCACCGCCACAAAAAACAGGTTGAGGAGGACGTTGATAACCCCGGAGGCCGCCAACGCCACCAACGGTGTTTTGGTCTCCCCCACGCTCCGGAAAATGGCCGCCTCGAAATTATACAGCAAAATCACAGGCATCCCCACCAGATAAATCCGGAGGTACAGCAGCGCCAGCGGGAATACATCCGCCGGGGATTGCAAAAGCCCCAGCAGCCACCCGGCCACCGCCTCTCCCAAAATAGCAATCAATACCCCTCCCAGCAGGGCCAGCACAATGGCGGTATGCACCGCCCGCTGCACCGCCTCCCGGTCGTCCCGGCCAATGGCGTTGGCAATCACCACGTTGGCCCCCAGGGCCACGCCGATAAACAGATTGATGACCAGGCTGGTAATGGGCCCGTTGGCCCCCACCGCCGCTACCGCCGCCGTCCGCTGCTCCACGGCGGTAAAGTTCCCCACCACCGCTACGTCCGAGGCGTTAAACAGCTGCTCCAAAATGGCCGTGGCCGCAACCGGCAAAGCAAACCGGGGAATCTTGCTCCAAATCGGCCCATGTAGCATATCTATTTTATGTTTTTCTACGCTTGCTTCCATATGCTCTCCATCTTTCCCTACACAAAAGCATTTCCTACTGTTTGGGCAGTCCAAAGCCCCAAAAACCGGGCCGTCCTTTCTGCCGCCCCCTATCATATCCGCTTTTACGGCAAATTGCAACAAAAACAATTGCAACAAAAACATCTGCCCCGGCCAAGCCCACACCATATTGACACCGGCTCCCATTCCGTTTTATAATTCCCTTAGTGCCTTGCGCCGCTCCGGCCGGGCGTTTCGTTTAAACCCACTCTCTACCAACAGAATAGGAGTTTTTGTATGAAACAAATTATTTTAACCGGCGACCGGCCCACCGGCCGTTTGCACGTCGGCCACTACGTCGGCTCCCTACAGGAACGGGTACGGCTGCAAAATTCCGGCCTTTACGACGAAATCTACATTATGATTGCCGACGCTCAGGCCCTGACCGACAACGCCGAGCATCCCGAAAAGGTGCGCCAGAATATTATGCAGGTGGCCCTGGACTATTTAGCCTGCGGCCTTGACCCGGAAAAGTCCTGCCTGTTTATCCAATCCATGGTGCCTCAGCTGACCGAGCTGACGTTTTACTACATGAACCTGGTCACGGTGTCCCGGGTACAGCGCAACCCGACGGTAAAAGCCGAAATCAAAATGCGGGGCTTCGAGACCAGCATCCCCGTTGGGTTCTTCTGCTACCCCATCAGCCAAGCGGCGGACATTACCGCTTTTCAGGCCACGACCGTCCCCGTAGGCGAGGATCAGGAGCCGATGATTGAACAGACCCGGGAGATTGTCCGGAAGTTTAACGAGGTATACGGCGAAACCCTGACGGAGCCCGAAATCGTACTGCCCTCCAACCAAGCCTGCCTGCGGCTGCCCGGCACCGACGGGAAGGCCAAAATGAGCAAGTCCTTGGGCAACTGCATCTACCTGTCCGATTCCCCCGAGGAGATTAAGACCAAGGTGATGTCGATGTTTACCGACCCCACCCACCTGCGGAAGGACGACCCCGGTCACACCGAAGGCAACCCTGTGTTTATTTACCTGGACGCTTTTTGCCAAAGCGAGGACTTTGCCGCCTTTTTGCCCGACTATAAAAACCTGGACGAGCTGAAGGCCCACTACGAGCGGGGCGGCCTGGGGGATGTGACCGTCAAAAAGTTTTTAAACAACGTGATGCAGGCCCGGCTGGCCCCCATCCGGGAGCGCCGCCAAAGCTGGGAACAGCGCCTGCCCGAGGTGTATGAGATTTTACGGGAAGGCAGTAAAAAGGCCGAGCAAAAAGCTGCCCAAACGTTAGCCGCCGTGCGCTCCGCCATGAAGATTGATTATTTTGATAACGACAACCTGTTAAAGTAACCAAATAAAAGGCCCGCTCCCGCTGTTCTAAAAACAGCCGGGGCGGGTTTTTCTTTACTTTTGTTTTTTTGCCTTATCGTTTTCCGCTATTTCCGGCTTGCCATTTCCGGTTCCTTTTTTCGTTTTTCTCTCCCATCCCTTACCGGATGGCGTCCTTCATGGCCTTCACATACTCGCCCACCGGCCCCGGAGCCGCCGTTCCGTGCTCCGCCATGCGCTTGACAATGGCCGAGCCCACAATGACCCCGTCCGCCAGCGCCGCCATTTGCCGGGCCTGCTCCGGAGTGGAAATGCCAAAGCCAATGGCACAGGGCAGGCTGGTGTTTTCCCGCACCAGGGCCATCAGGGAAGCCAGGTCGGTGGTGATTTGGCTGCGGGTACCGGTGACCCCCAAGCTGGACACAATGTACAAAAAGCCCTCCGCCTCCCGGGCAATCTGAGCAATGCGGTGCTCCGAGGTTGGCGCCACCAGCGAGATCAGCTCCACCCCCTGCTCCCGGCAGGGCACCAAAAACTCGTCCTTTTCCTCAAAGGGTACGTCCGGCAAAATCAGCCCGTCGATGCCCGCCTCCCGGCAGGCGGCCGCAAACCGCTCCGTCCCATAGGAAAACACCACGTTGGCATAGGTCATAAACACCAGCGGCACCGTCACGTCCCGGCGCAGCTCCTTGACCAGCGCAAAAATTTGGTCGGTGGTTACGCCACCCCGCAGGGCCCGCAGGTTGGCCGCCTGGATGACCGGGCC
>CAKTER010000097.1 GCA_934552695.1 uncultured Eubacteriales bacterium | reverse complement strand
CTTTGCTCAAAAATCCACCGCAGCAGGTCGGGAATGTCCTCAAAATGATAGTAAAAGGTCTGGCGAGTCATGTGGCTTTCCTCCACAATATCCTTTACCGTCAGCTTTTTAACCTTTTTTTCGAACAGCAAGGTCTTGACCGCATTGGCAATGGCTTCTTTGGTTGCTGTTGGCATAACGCTCCACCTTTATGTTTTCTTTTTGTAACTAGTATACCAGTTTTTGGCACAAAAAACAAGCGGCCGGAAACCCGACCGCCTGTAAATACCCATGAATCCGCCTGTTTAAAACAGCCCGCTAATCCGGCCGTTTTCGTCCACATCAATTTTTTCCGCCGCCGGGACTTTGGGCAGCCCGGGCATCGTCATAATATCCCCGGTCAGCACCACAATAAACCCGGCCCCGGCCGAAATCTTTACGTTTTTCACCGTTACGGTAAAGTGCTCCGGCGCCCCCAGCTTTAGCGGGTCGTCGGAAAAGCTGTATTGGGTTTTGGCAATACACACCGGGCACTGTGCAAAGCCCATGTCCCGCAGCTTTTCGATTTGCTTTTGGGCCGCCGGCAATACCGTAATGCCATCGCCGCCATAGATTTTTTTCACAACGGCCTCAATCTTATCCTCAATGCTGCCCTCCAGGCCATAAGAGAACGTAAAATTCCCCTGCTCTTCCTCGCACAGGCGCACCACTTCCCGGGCCAGGGCCTCGCCGCCCTTGCCGCCATCGGCCCACACCGTAGAAAGCACGGTATTGACGCCCAGCGCCCGGCATTTTTCGATGATAAAATCGATTTCCCGGTCGGTATCGGTGGGGAACCGGTTCACCGCCACCACGCAAGGCAGCTGGTACACGTTTTTAATATTGCTCACATGGCGCAGCAGGTTGGGAATCCCCTGCTCCAACGCCGTCAAGTCCTCGGTGTTCAGCTCGTTTTTGGCCAACCCGCCGTGCATCTTCAGGGCCCGGACGGTAGCCACCACCACCACCGCATCGGGGGTCAGCCCCGCCATGCGGCACTTAATATCCAAAAACTTTTCGGCTCCCAAATCGGCGCCGAAGCCCGCCTCGGTCACCGTATAGTCCCCCATCTTTAACGCCATCCGGGTGGCCATTACCGAGTTACAGCCGTGGGCAATGTTGGCAAAGGGCCCGCCGTGGACAAAGGCCGGGGTGCCTTCCAGCGTCTGCACCAGATTGGGCTTTAGGGCGTCCTTCAGCAGCGCCGTCATGGCCCCTGCCGCCTTCAGCTGGCCACAGGTCACCGGCTTGTTGTCATAGGTATAGCCCACAATAATCCGGGCCAGCCGCTCCTTCAGGTCGGTGATGGAGGTAGCCAAGCACAGCACCGCCATAATCTCGCTGGCCACGGTAATGTCAAAGCCGTCCTCCCGAGGGGTGCCGTTCATCCGGCCGCCCAGCCCGTCTACCACGTTTCGCAGCTGCCGGTCGTTCATATCCACGCACCGCTTCCAGGTGATACGCCGGGGGTCGATGCCCAGGGCGTTCCCCTGCTGGATGTGGTTGTCCAGCATGGCCGCCAGCAGGTTGTTGGCCGCCCCAATGGCGTGGAAGTCCCCGGTAAAGTGCAGGTTAATGTCCTCCATGGGCACCACCTGGGCATAGCCGCCGCCGGCCGCCCCGCCCTTGACCCCAAACACCGGGCCCAGCGAGGGCTCCCGCAGGGCCACCGTCACATCCTTGCCGATGCGCCGCAGCCCATCGGCCAAGCCAATGGTGGTGGTGGTTTTCCCCTCCCCGGCGGGGGTAGGGGTAATGGCCGTAACCAAGATTAGCTTGCCGTCCTTTTTCTCGGTTTCGTTCAGCAGGCTCAGGTCAATTTTTGCCTTGTACTTCCCGTATTGCTCCACATACTTTTCGTCCACATGGGCCCGCTGGGCAATCACGCCAATGGGCTCCATGTGGCAGCTTTGTGCAATTTCAATATCCGACAAATACGCCATGATATTCTCCTTTTTCTATTCCCGTCCCGGTCTCTCCTCCGGGAGCGGTCCCCATTCTTCTCTCAAACCGTTGGCAACCGGCTCAGCCCTTAAAATACTTCACCGCCGCCTCAAACATCCGAATGTCGTAGTTCCCGGGCACGTTTTTATACAGCCCGGCGCCAATCCGCTCGCTGTGGCCCATTTTGCCGAAGACCCGGCCGTCGGGGGAGGTAATGCCCTCGATGGCGCACAGGGAGCCGTTGGGATTAAAGTGGACGTCGCCGGTGGCCTTGCCCTCCAAATCCACATACTGGGTAGCAATCTGGCCATTTTTTGCCAGCTGGGCAATCAGCTCCGGACTGGCCAAAAACCGGCCTTCGCCGTGGGAAATCGGGACGTGATACACCTCTCCCACCTGAGTCAGCGCCAGCCAGGGGGACTTGTTGGAGACCACCCGGGTACGGACAATCCGGGACTGGTGGCGTGCGATGGTGTTGTAGGTCAGAGTGGGGCAATTTTCATCGGTATCGATAATTTTCCCAAAGGGAACCAGCCCCAGCTTAATCAAGGCCTGGAAGCCGTTGCAAATCCCGCACATCAGGCCGTCCCGTTGCTCCAGCAGCTCCGTCACGCCCGCCTTGATGGCGGCATTGCGGAAGAAGGCCGTAATAAACTTGCCGCTGCCGTCGGGCTCATCGCCGCCGGAAAACCCGCCGGGGATAAAGACCATTTGCGCCGTTTTCAGCTCCCGGGAAAAGTCCTCTACGCTACGGGCAATATCCTCCGCCGTCCGGTTCCGGATGACCATAATCTCCGGGTGTGCACCGGCGTCCCGCACCGCCTTGGCGCTGTCGTACTCGCAGTTGGTGCCGGGGAAGGCCGGGATAAGCACCCGGGGCCGGGCCGTCCGGATAGCCGGGGCCGCCCACTCTTTGACCTCGTAGGAAAGGGTTTCCACCTGTCCCAGGGTGTTGGGGATATTGCAGGGGAACACGCTTTCCAGCTTATCCTCGTACACGCCCAGCAGATCATCCAGAGACAGGCTCTCGCTGCCCTGCCGGATAACGGCTTCGGGAATGGTTTGGCCCAAAAGCCGTCCTTCGCCCACCTCCTCCGTCAGCTCCAGCACAAAGGAGCCATAGGCATAGCCAAACAGCTCGTCCTGCGTTACGGTTTCTTCGTAGGCAAAGCCAATGTCGTTGCCAAAGGCCATTTTCATCACCGCTTCGGCTACGCCGCCCATGCCCGGGGTATAGCAGGAGACGGCCTTGCCGCTGTGCAGCCACTCGGTAACCCGATCGAACACGGCCTTCAGCGAGGCGGTGTCTGGCAATCCGGTTTCATCGGTTTTCGGAGAAAGCACCACCACCGAGTGCCCCGCCGCCTTAAACTCGGGGGAAACAATATCCCCCGTCTTTTCGGTGGTTACGGCAAAGGAGACCAGCGTAGGCGGCACGTCCAAATTCTCAAAGGACCCGCTCATGGAATCCTTGCCGCCAATGGCCCCAATCTCCAAATTCTTCTGGGCCATAAAGGCGCCCAGCAGGGCTGCCAACGGCTTGCCCCAGCGCTGCGGGTCTTTCCCCAGCTTTTCAAAGTACTCCTGGAAGGTCAGGTATACGTCTTTAAACTTTGCCCCCGTTGCCACCAGCTTGCAAACCGATTCCACCACCGCCAGATAGGCGCCATGGTAGGGGCTTGCCTCGGTGATAAAGGGGTTATAGCCAAAGGCCATCAGCGAGCAATCGTCGGTGTGCTTTTTCTCCACCGAGATTTTTTGCACCATGGCCTGAATGGGGGTTAGCTGATTTTTCCCGCCAAAGGGCATCAGCACTGTCCCCGCCCCAATGGTGGAGTCGAACCGTTCCGAAAGCCCCCGCTTGGAGCAGGTGTTCAAATCCCCGGCCAAAGCCCGGTAGTTTTCGGCAAAGCCGCCGGTCACGGTCTTTTTCACTCCATGAGCCGCCGCCGGCGCCGCTTCCGTGTGCTTTTCCGCCCCGTTGGAGTTTAAAAACTCCCGGCTGATGTTCACAATTTCTTTCCCGTTCCAGTGCATCACCAGCCGGGGCTCGGCCTGGACCGTGGCCACCGGGCAGGCTTGCAGGTTTTCCTCGGCTGCCAGCCGCAAAAACTCGGAAACATCCTCGGGAGCCACCACCACCGCCATCCGCTCCTGGGATTCGCTGATAGCCAGCTCCGTGCCGTCCAGCCCCTCGTACTTTTTGGGCACGGCGTTCAAATCAATTTGCAGGCCGTCGGCCAGCTCGCCAATGGCTACCGAAACGCCGCCGGCGCCAAAGTCGTTGCACCGTTTAATCATCCGGCAGGCCTCCCCGTTGCGGAACAGCCGCTGTAGCTTCCGTTCCTCGGGGGCGTTGCCCTTTTGCACCTCGGCCCCGCAGGTTTCCAGGGATTGGGCCGTGTGGGACTTCGAGGAGCCGGTCGCCCCGCCACAGCCGTCCCGGCCGGTGCTGCCCCCCAGCAAAATCACCACATCCCCGGGGGCCGGGCGTTCCCGCCGCACGTTGGCCGCCGGTGCCGCCGCCACCACGGCGCCAATCTCCATGCGCTTGGCCGCATACCCGGGGTGATAAATTTCGTCTACCATGCCCGTGGCCAACCCAATCTGGTTGCCATAGGAGGAATACCCCGCCGCCGCCGTGGTCACAATCTTCCGCTGGGGCAGCTTCCCCGGCAGGGTTTCGCTCACCGGCTTTAAGGGGTCGGCCGCCCCGGTAACCCGCATGGCCCCATACACATAGGAACGGCCGGACAGGGGATCCCGGATGGCCCCGCCAATGCAGGTAGCGGCGCCGCCAAAGGGCTCAATCTCGGTGGGATGGTTGTGGGTCTCGTTTTTAAACAAGAGCAGCCAGGGCTCGGCTACCCCGTCTACATCTACGTTGATCTTTACCGTGCAGGCGTTTATCTCCTCGGACTCATCCAGCTTGTTCAGCTTGCCCTTGGCCTTTAAATATTTCACCACAATGGTGGCCAAATCCATTAAGCAGATGGGCTTGGTACGGCCCAGCTCCTTCCGTACCGCCAGATATTCCTCGTAAGCCCGCTGCAACACCGCATCCTCAAAGGTCACCTTGTCGATGGTGGTCAAAAACGTGGTATGGCGGCAATGGTCCGACCAATAGGTGTCAATCATCCGAATCTCGGTGATGGTGGGGTCCCGGTGCTCCGACCGGAAATATTCCTGACAAAAGGCAATGTCCCCCTCGTCCATAGCCAGCCCCAAATCGGCAATCATGTGGGCCAGCCCCGCCGTATCCAGCTGGGTAAACCCGGTAAGGGTCGCCACCTCGGTGGGTACCTCGTAGGGAATGTCCAGGGTCTCCGGCAAATCAAACCCGGCTTCCCGGGCTTCCACCGGGTTAATCACATACTTTTTAATCTCGGCCACCTGCGCCTCGGTCAGGTTCCCATACAAGGCATAAACCTTGGCGGTACGCACCAGCGGCCGCTCCCCCTGGGAAATAATCTGGATGCACTGGGCCGCCGAATCCGCCCGCTGGTCAAACTGGCCGGGCAAAAACTCTACGGCAAAGGCCCGGGCCCCGGCCAAATCCAGGGTCTCCGCAACCGTGTCCAGCTGGGGCTCGGAAAACACGGTCCCACAGGCATAATCGAATAGCTCTTTGCTAATGTTTTCGGCGTCGTACCGATTGATGACCCGCACGTTCTCCAAAGCGTCAATTCCCAAAAGCCCGCAGGCGTCTGCCAGCAGCGCCCGGGCTTCCGCCGCCAGCTCCGGCTTTTTTTCCACAAAAACTCTGTAAACCAAGTTTGCGTCCTCCTTTGTTCGGAATCAATGATGGAACAGGCGCATCCCCGTAAAGGCCAGCACCATGCCGTATTTATCGCAGCACTCGATTACGGCGTCGTCCCGGATGGAGCCTCCCGGCTCGGCCACATACTTTACGCCGCTCTTTTTGGCCCGCTCGATGTTGTCGCTAAAGGGGAAGAAGGCGTCCGAGCCCAAAGCCACCCCGTCGATGGTATCCAAATACGCCCGGACTTCGGCGGCAGTCAGGGGTTCGGGCTGCCGGCTAAAATACTTCTGCCAGTTGCCCTCGGCGCATACATCCTCTTCGTTCTGGTTGATGTACCCATCAATCACGTTATCCCGTTCGGGACGGCCCAGCCCCTCCTTAAAAGGCAGATTCAGCACCTTTTCGTGCTGGC
>CAKTER010000096.1 GCA_934552695.1 uncultured Eubacteriales bacterium | reverse complement strand
TCAAAGAGCAGCATAATTGCAAAGCTACAGGATATTGGAAAACGAACAGCGTGAAGTATAACTTTTTATTGATTGCCCACGAGTATCTGTTTGTATTTAGGAGGTGAGAATCGAACATAGAGAGGGGAGAGTTGTTTGGAATTACAGATGACACAGGGAAAAGCGCCTATGATGTGTATTTTTCGTTAAACGCCGATGCGAAAAAAGCTTATCTGCAATGGTTCCCGTTTACCAAACTCTCCTCCGCTGACAAGGAAACGATTTCCGGAGAAGAATGCTACAATAGCTCTTGTTGAACGGAGATTATTCCGCCGTTTCTTTGGGCGTCCACTGGACGCCTCGGTTGGGGCGGACGGTTAAATCAATAATGTCCCGGGCATCGTAGAACTGGCTGTACCAGCCGATGACCTTGTCGCTGCCCCGGAGGGTGGTGCCGTCGGGGTGGAGCCGGTCGCAAATGACGGCGCAAATATCGGGTTTAATTTGATAGTAGGAGCTGCGGCCCACGGAAGCAAAGACCCGGAAGCCCTGGGATTGCAGGTATTGGAAAATGGGGCCGGTCTGTTTGGTATCGTCGCCGTCGGGGCGGGCGCCGTGAGGGTAGTACAAAATTGTGGTGGGGCCTACCAGGCTGGCTACCTCGTCCAGCCAGCGCCGGGTATCCCGCTGCACCCGTTCCAAAGAGGAACCGCTTAGATTGATATGGCCCCAGGTATGGCTACCAAAGGTCCAGCCGGTGCGCTTGAGCTCGGCCACAATGGGCTGGACGGCTTCCCGTTCTTTTTGCCGGGCGGCCTCCAGCTCATCGTTCCATACCTCGGTATCGGTGCCGGTCCGGTAGCCCAAAATCCCGGCGTATCCGGTCAGGCTAAGGCTCCCCTTGGCGCCAAAGGGAGAAAAGTCCGGGTGCTCCCGCACAAACTTGTCTAAAATGGTGAGGGCGTCCAAATCCTGCGAAACCACCTCATTCCCCGCCGGGTCCTTGCCCCAGCTCCAAATTTGCCCGTCCTCCCCCAAAATCAGCTTGTAGGTAAAGCCGTCCTTTTGCATATAGTCGTAGTAGTTGACGTCGTCAAAGGAGAGAATGAGGGGCTTTTTCCCCTCGGGAATGTAGAGGGTGTTGGCAACCATGACCGGCTGCCCGGCTTCGTTTACGGTTTCGCTCCACACGTCGTTGATATCGACAAGAATGTAGTCCCGGTCGTACACGCTTTGGAGAATCTTGTTGTATTCGTCTACCGTTACCATCCAGTCGTCGATGCCGTCGGCCTGGCTGTCGCCGTCAAAGGCCAGCTCCGGGTAGGCCACCACCGGGTGGAAAAACAAATGCTCTACCGTTCCCTCCCAAGGCACATAGGCCACGCCGTCTACGGTGCCCCGGTTTTGCGTGGGGGAGGAGATGATGTAGGGTGCAGGCTGGGGAGCCTCCGACGCCTCGATAGTTTCGGCGGTTTCCCCGGCAATGGCGGAGGCCGGGCGGCCGGAACCCCGGGGAGAGGCGCAAGCGGCCAGGGGCAGAGCAAGGAACAGGGCCAGACAAAGAGCAGGGAAACGGCGCATAAGGGCCTCCTTTCGGGGAAACGAGGCCGAAGCGGCCTCGGAAGTGGTCGGGTTTTCTTTTATTATAGCAGATTTTGTAGGGGAAAAAAGAACGATTCTGTGACAATTCTATGACGAAATTGTGGGGTTTTTGGAAAAACGGGGAAAGGGCGAGCGGGACGGAGGAGGGTAGGGGCAAAAAGGAAAAATAGAAGAATTAAAAAAAGAAAAAAAGAAAAGGGCTGCCGCAGCAGCCCCAAGGGGGAAACGTTACAAAATCGGGGAGATAATCCGCAACAGACGGCCCAACAGCAGCTGAAGCTTGTTGACCGAGCGCAGGCTTTCCAGCGTGACCGGCTGGCAGTCCTCCAGGGTTTTTTGATAGTCGCGCTCAATAGCGGCAATGGCTTCGGTTTGGTGCAGGTACACCCCGCATTCAAAGTGGTGGTACAGGCTGCGGAAGTCCAGATTGATGGTGCTGACCACGGCGGTGCTGTCATCGGCCACAAAAATTTTGGCGTGAACAAACCCGGGGGTGTATTCGTAAATTTTCACCCCGGCAGAAAGCAGGGATTTGTAATAGGAGCGGGCCAAAGCAAAGGCATACCATTTATCGGGGATGTGGGGCAAAATCAGCTTTACGTCCACGCCGCTTTTGGCGGCTTGGATGAGGGCCTCCTCCATTTCGTTGGTGATGATGAGGTAGGGCGTCATAATATGGACGTAGTTGCGGGCCCGGTGCAAAATATCCAGGTATACGTTTTTGCCCACCCGTTCGGCGTCCACCGGGCTGTCGCAGTAGGGGATGAGGAAGCCGGGGGCGGCGGGGTCGGGCCGGGTCCGGTTCAGATAGAGGGCGTACTCCTCGGAGCTACCGGCGGCTACGTTCCACTGCTGCAAAAAGAACAGGGTAAAGCTATCCACCGCCGGGCCGGTGACCCGGGCGGCGGTATCCTTCCAGCGCCCGTAGGGGGCAATCTCGTTGATGTATTCGTCGGCCAGGTTGATGCCGCCGGTAAAGGCCACCTTGCCGTCCACCACGGCGATTTTTCGGTGATCCCGGAAGTTGGCAATGGTGGAAAGCATGGGCTTGAGAGGATTAAAGACCTGGGCTTGGATGCCCCGGCGGCGCAGCTCCTCGTAATATTTGTTGGGTAGCTTCAGCAAGCAGCCCATGCCGTCGTACAGCAGCCGTACCTCTACGCCCTCCCGGGCTTTGCGTTCCAAAACCTCCAGCACGCTGTCCCACATCAAGCCCTCGGCCAGAATAAAGTATTCCAAAAAAATGAAATGCTCGGCTTTTTCCAGTTCCTCCAGCAGCCGGGGCCAAAAATCCTCCCCAAAGGGGTAGAATTCCACATGGCTGCCGTAGTAGGCCGGGCCGCCGCCGTAGCGGGTCAGGTAGTTGGTGATGTTCCACACATCCGGGGCTTGGGTGCGGATGGTATCCATCAGCAGCGGCTCCGGGTGCAGCAGCCCCTCGGTTTCGCCAATGACCCGGGCGGTATGCTTCCGCAGATTGGTGGTGCCGGGGTTGTTGGTGATAAACAGGTACATAAACGAGCCGCCTACCGGCAGCAGGCTGATGAGCAGCGTCCAGCTGAGCTTAAAGGCCGGGTTAATGTCCTGATTAAAGATGATGATGACCACCACCCAGGAACCCAAAGACATCAGGCTGAGCAAAAGCGGGGCCCGCTGGCCCAAAAAGCGGAAGGTCAGCAGGATGATGCCGATTTGCAAAAGCATAAAGCCCACGATGGGCAGGGTACGGCGGAAGGCCGCTTTTTTCAGCAGTTTTCGGGTGGTTTCCATGGCCTCCCGGGTCAGCTCCCGAGGGTCTTTAAAGTCGTGTTCTGGCACGGAGGGCCTCCTGTTCCGGATGGTGACAGCGGGCCGGAAGCGGCTTATTCTTCCGGCGCAAACTGGCTGGTGTACAGATGGTAGTAAAAGCCTTTTTTCTCCAAAAGCTCCTGGTGCTTCCCGGCCTCAACGATTTTCCCGTTCTTCATGGCCAAAATTTTATCGGCCTGACGGATGGTGGAAAGCCGGTGGGCCACAATAAAGCTGGTGCGGCCCTCCATCATTTTGTCAAAGGCGGCCTGCACCTGGATTTCGGTGCGGGTGTCGATGTTGGAGGTGGCTTCGTCCAGCAGCAGCATGGGCGGCTTGGTTAAAAAGATGCGGGCAATGCACAAAAGCTGCTTTTGCCCGGCGGACAGGCTTCCGCCGTCCTCGCCCACCGGGGTGTCGTAGCCTTGGGATAGCCGTAAAATAAAGCTGTGGGCCCGGGCCTGCTTGGCGGCCGCCACAATTTCGTCCCGGGTGGCGTCGGGCTTGCCGTAGGCAATGTTTTCGGCCACGGTGCCGGAAAACAGCCAGGTGTCCTGCAAAACCATGCCGAATTGGCGGCGCAGGCTGCCCCGGGTGACGCCGTTGACCGGCTGGCCCGCCACCAAAATCTCGCCGGCCGTTACATCGTAAAACCGCAAAAACAGGTTGATAAGGGTGGTTTTGCCGCAGCCGGTGGGGCCCACCAGCGCAATACGCTCGCCGGGGGCGGCGGTGATATTGATATGCTCCAGCAGCGAAGTCTCGGGCGTGTAGGAAAAGGCTACGTCCCGGGCCTCCAACCGGCCGTCGGCGTGCTCCAGTACCGGCAAATGGCTGTCATCGGCTTCGGTGGGCTCGTCGATAAGCTGAAAGACCCGGCGGGCCGAGGCCACGGAGGTTTGCAGCTCGGTAATGACGGTGGTAATCTCGTTAAAGGGCTTGGTGTACTGGTTGGCGTAGGTCAGCAGGCTGGACAGGTTCCCTACGGAAAGCCGCCCGCCAATGACCCCCCAAGCGCCCAAAAGCCCGACCACGGCATAGATAAGGTTGTTTACAAACCGGGTGCTGGGGGCGCTGAGGGAGGAATAAAACCAGGCCTTGGTGCCATAGCCGCCCATTTCGCCGTTGATTTTTTGAAACCGTTCTTCGGCGGTTTTCTCGTAGCCGAAGGCGGTAATTACGTTGTGGTTGCCCACCATTTCGCTGACCAGCCCGGTCAGCCGGCCGTTGGCTTCGGCCTGCTTTTGGAACATGCTGTGGGAGTTTTTGGCCACAAAGGAGGCCACGCCCAGGCTGAGAGGCGTCAGCACCACCACGGCTACGGTGATTTTTACATCCATGGTCAGCATTAAAATGAGGGTGCCCACAATGGTCATAATGCCGGTAAACAGCTGGGTGAAGCCGCCGGTGAGCCCGTCGGAAATCAGCTCGATGTCGGTGGCCAAACGGCTGACCACTTCCCCGTGGGCATTGCCGTCGATGGTACGGATGGGCACCCGGTTGAGGACCCGAAAGGCATCCACCCGCATGTCCCGCACGGTGCGGAAGGTGACGATGTTGGTCAGGTAGGCCAGGACCCACTGGGACAGGGTGCCTGCCCCAATCAAAAGCCCCAGCCGAACCAAAACGCCGTGGAGCCGGGGAAAATCCACCTGGCCCACGCCCAGCACGCAGTCGATGGCATTACCAATCAAAATGGGGTAAAACAGAGTGCAAAGGGTGGTGGCTACCGCCATTAGGGCGGCCAGCACCAGCAAGTGGGCATAGGCCCGGCAATAGTGTAAAATGCGCTTTAAAACGTCCATTAGTATGCCTCCGCCTCCTCCCGGTTAAACTGGCTGGAACAGATTTCCCGATACACCTGACAGTCGTGCAGCAGGCTGTCGTGGGTACCCATTCCGACCAAATCCCCGTCGTCCAACACCAAAATCCGATCGGCCTGCTTGATGGCGCTGGCCCGCTGGGACACCAAAAACACCGTGGTGTTGTGGGTACGGGTCAGCTTTCGCAGGGCCTTTCGTAAGGCGGCATCGGTGGCAAAGTCCAAAGCGCTGGAGGCGTCGTCCAAAATCAGAATTTGGGGCTGGCGCACCAGGGCCCGGGCAATGGTCAACCGTTGCCGTTGGCCGCCGGAGAAGTTTTTCCCCTCCTGCACCACCGGTGCATTTAGGCCTTCGGGGAGCTTTTCCACAAAGTCCCGGGCCTGGGCGGCTTCCAGTGCGGCCCACAGCTCCGAATCGGAGGCGCCGGGATTGCCGTAGCGCAGGTTTTCGGCCAGCGTTCCGGCAAACAACATGGCTTTTTGAGGCACTACCCCTACTTTATCACGAATGGCCGAAAATTGATAGTCCCGAATGTCCTTTCCGCCAACAAAAATCCTGCCCTCTGTGGCGTCGTACAGCCGGGGCAGCAGGTTTACCAGCGTGGATTTACCGGAGCCGGTGCCGCCGATGATGCCGATGGTTTGCCCGGCGTCGGCCGAAAAGCGGATGTGGCGTAAGGCCGGGGCCCCGCCGGAAACATAGGAAAACGACACGTCGTCAAATTGAACAAGGGGCTGGGCCTTTTCGGAAAATGCCGTTTCGGTGCCCTCCTGCTGGGTGGGGGCCTGGTCCATCACGGCCACAATCCGTTTGGCCGAGGCATAGGCCCGGATGAGGGCGGGGACGATGGTGCCCATGGTCAGCAGCGCCAGCAAAATTTGCGAAAAATAGTTCACCAGCGTGAATAGGTCGCCGGCGGTAACCTTGCCTACGTTGGCGTCGATGCCGCCCACCCACAAAACCAGAAGCACCGCCAGGTTGGTAATGGCGTAGGTCATGGGGTTTAGCAGGGCGGAAATGCGCCCGGCCCGGATACT
>CAKTER010000095.1 GCA_934552695.1 uncultured Eubacteriales bacterium | reverse complement strand
CAGGTGCCCGCCACAATAGCGGCCTGCTTTACCTCCAGTGTGGTGAAGGCGGCGCCGGTGCAGCGGGATCAGGCGCTGCTAAAAACCGGGGACTTTGTCTCGGCGGTGGTGGCCAACAGCGGGAACGCCAACGCCTGTACCGGGGCGGAGGGGAAGGCGGCCAACGAAGCGATGGCGCAAACTTTGGCGGAGACGCTGGAGGTGCCGGTGGGGCAGGTTTGGACGGCGTCTACCGGGGTGATTGGCGCTCCCTTTCCCATCCAGACGGTGCAGGCCGGCATTGCCCAGGCGGTGCCCCGGCTGGCGGATACCCGGGAGGCAGCCCAGCAGGCGGCCAAAGCCATTATGACCACCGATACCTATTCCAAGGAGGTGGCGGTTTCCTTTGAGCTGGATGGCAAAACGGTGACCCTAGGCGGCATGGCCAAGGGCAGCGGGATGATTTGCCCCGACCTGGCGACCATGCTGGCCTTTGTAACAACCGATTGTGCTATTTCCGGGGACATGCTGCAAAAGGCTTTATCGGCGGATGTAAAAGATACCTATAATATGGTCAGCGTGGACGGGGATGAGTCCACCAACGACACCTTACTGTTGCTGGCCAACGGCCGGGCGGGAAATGAGGCCATTACCGCCGAGGGCCCGGCCTTTGACGCCTTTTGCGAGGCACTCCATGTGGTAAACACCACCCTGTCCCAGCATTTGGCCCGGGATGGCGAGGGGGCTACCAAGCTGGTCATTGCCAAGGTGACGGGGGCCCGGACGGAGGAGGACGCCCGGAAGCTGGCCCGGGCCGTTATCCAGTCGTCGCTGGTCAAGGCGGCGATGTTTGGGCAGGATGCCAACTGGGGGCGGATTTTAGGAGCTATGGGGTATTCCGGGGCCCAGTTTAACCCCGACCATGTGGATATTACCTATACGTCGGCGGCGGGGGACATCGACCTGTTTGTGGCGGGAACGCCCCTTGTGTTCGACGAGGACAAGGCCCTGACGATTTTAAAGGAAAACGAAATCACCGTAGATATTCAGGTACACGAGGGCTGGGGCAACGCCACCGCCTGGGGCTGCGACCTGAGCTACGACTATGTAAAAATCAACGGCGATTATCGGTCGTAAGTCAACGAAGCCCCCGGGCCGCCGGGGGTTTTGCCGTTACCCGGTGCGAAAGGAGAGAAACATATGGTGGAATTTCAGCCGTATATCAATAAGGCCAAAACCCTGGTAGAGGCCCTGCCCTACATCCAGCGGTTTTGGGACAAAACGGTGGTGGTAAAGTATGGCGGAGCGGCCATGACCGACCCCCGGATTAAGGCTACGGTGATGCAGGACATCGCCTTGATGAAGCTGGTCGGGATGCACCCGGTGGTGGTTCACGGCGGTGGGCCCGAAATCAACGCCAACCTGAAAAAAATGCAGATTGAGTCCCACTTTGTGGACGGGCTGCGGGTCACGGCTCCCGAAGCCATGGAAGTGGTGGAAATGACCTTGTCGGGCAAGGTGAACAAGGCCATTGTTACCGATATCGAGACCCAAGGGGTAAAAGCCGTGGGCATTTCCGGCAAGGACGGCGGGCTGCTAAAGGCCCAAAAAATCCACAAGCCCAACGGCGTGGACTATGGCTGCGTGGGGGACGTGGTGAGTGTGGACCCTTCGCTGGTGCAGTCCCTAATCCGGGACGGGTTTATCCCGGTGATTGCCCCCATCGGGAAGGACGACGAGGGGAATACTTACAATATAAATGCCGACTATGCCGCTGTGGCGGTGGCCGGGGCCTTACAGGCCGAAAAGCTGGTGTTTTTGACCGACGTGCCCGGCGTCCTGCGGGATGTGAACGACCCGGCCTCGATTATGAGCTTTATCAAGTCCGACGCTGTCCGGGGATTGATTGACAACGGCACCATTTCCGGCGGGATGATTCCCAAGGTGGAGTGCTGTATGGCGGCGGTGGAGCAGGGGGTCAACCATGTGCATATTTTGGATGGGCGCATGGAGCATTGCCTGATTTTGGAGATTTTCACGCCCGAGGGCATCGGCTCCATGATTGAGAACGTAGCAAAGGAGGCGGAAGCATGAGCAAGCAGACGGAAATCATTGCCAAAGGCGAGGCCCATGTGATGAAAACCTATAACCGGTACCCCCTTGTTTTTGACCGGGGGGACGGGGTGTACCTGTGGGACGCCGATGGGAACAAATACCTGGATTTTGTGGCGGGCATTGCGGTGAATTCGCTGGGGAGCAACCACCCCAAGCTGGTACGCACCATCGCCCGGCAGGCAGGGCTTTTGCTTCACTGTTCCAATTTGTATTATAACGAGCCCCAGGTCAATCTGGCCGCAGCCCTAACCGAGCATAGCCCCTTCGACCGGGTGTTTTTTTGCAACAGCGGGGCCGAAGCCAACGAGGCGGCGTTGAAGCTGTGCCGGAAATATGCGGCCATGACCGGGAAGAAGGGCCGGAAAATCATTACCGCCGAGCATTCCTTCCACGGGCGCACCTACGGGGCGGTGACGGCTACCGGCCAGGCCAAGTACCAGAAAGGGCTGGATCCCCTACTGCCGGACTTTGCCTATGTACCTTATAACGATGTGGCGGCGCTGGAGGCAGCGGTGGACGAGGATACCTGCGGCGTGCTGCTGGAGGTGATTCAGGGCGAGGGCGGGGTACATCCTGCCACGGTGGAGTATTTGCAAAAAGCCCGGGAGCTGTGCGACAAGGTGGGGGCCCTGCTGGTGTTTGACGAGGTCCAGACCGGCGTGGGCCGCACCGGCACCCTGTTTGCGTTTCAGGGCTGGGGCGTGACCCCCGACGCCGCTACGCTGGCCAAGGGCTTGGCCGGGGGCGTACCCATTGGTGCACTGCTGGCTACCCAAAAAGCGGCCGAGGCCTTCCAGCCCGGCGACCACGCCTCTACCTTTGGCGGGAACCCGCTGGCCACGGCGGCGGGCTGCGTGGTGCTGGAGGAGCTGTTTGATGGCGGACTTTTGGAGAACGTCCAAATCGTGGGCGAACACCTCCGGCAGGGGCTGCTGGCCTTGCAGCAGAAATTCCCGGTGATTTTGGAGGTTCGGGGCAAGGGCCTAATGCAGGGCATGGAGCTGAGCATTCCGGCGGCCCAGGTGGTGAAGGGGGCCATGGAACGGGGCCTGCTGCTGGTGGGCGCCGGGGACAAGGTGGTACGGTTTGTGCCGCCGCTGGTGTTGACGGCGGAACAGGCCGACGAGGGCTTAGCTATCCTGCGGGACACTTTGAAAATGATGTGAACCACACATTTTGTATATACTGTGGGTACACTCTGGCATATTTTGTGTTTCTTTTGACAAAAGTTTTGGAAAAGATGTGTAAAGGGCTTGACGGGGGATTTTCAGTAGGGGTATAATATGCCTTATTCCGATGAGTGACGCACCGAATCTGACAAGGGAGGAACGAAGATGAAAAGAGTGTATAACTTCTCTGCTGGGCCGTCTATGCTGCCGCTGGAAGTTTTGAAGAAAGCACAGGACGAATTCCTGTGTTATGGGGACACCGGCATGTCCGTGATGGAGATGAGCCATCGTTCGAAGGACTTTGAAGGCATTATTCAAAAGGCGGAACAGGATCTTCGGGATTTGATGCATATCCCCGACAACTACAAGGTGCTGTTTTTGCAGGGCGGCGGCTCGTTGCAGTTTGCCATGGTACCCCTGAACCTAATGCAGGGCAGTCATAAGGCTGACTACATCAGCACCGGCCAGTGGTCGAAAAAGGCCATTGAGGAGGCCCAGCGCTATGGCGATGTTCGGGTGATTGCTTCCTCGGCGGACAAAACCTTTACCTACATTCCCCGGGTGACCAAGGATATGGTTGACCCCGAGGCGGACTATTTGTACCTAACCTATAACAACACCATTTACGGCACTCACTACACGGCGGAAAGCCTGCCCGAAGCCGGGGACGTGACCATGGTAACGGACATTTCCTCCAATATTTTGGGCGAGGAGATTGACGTGACAAAGTTTGGCCTGCTGTTTGCCGGGGCCCAAAAGAACATTGGCCCGGCCGGGGTGACGGTTGTCATCGTGCGGGAGGACTTATTAGGCCATGCGGCGGATTTTACGCCTACCATGCTGAAGTATGACATCCACGCCAAAAACGATTCCCTGTATAACACCCCGCCCACCTATGGCATTTATATGGCCGGGCTGACCTTCCAGTGGGTGAAGGAGCAGGGGGGCGTCGCAGCCTTGCAGGCCCGGAACGAAGCGAAGGCCAAGCTGCTGTACGACTTTTTGGATCAGTCCAAGCTGTTCCGGGGGACGGTGGAAAAGGCCGACCGTTCGCTGATGAACGTACCCTTTGTGACCGGGAATGCCGAGCTGGATGACAAGTTTGTAAAGGAAGCCAAAGCGGCCGGGCTGGTGAACCTGAAGGGCCATCGGACGGTCGGCGGGATGCGGGCCAGCATTTACAATGCCATGCCGCTGGAGGGCGTGCAGGCATTGGTAGACTTTATGGCAAAGTTTGAAGCCGAAAACTGCTGATTGGCTTAGATAGCGGAGAATGTGACCTGTTGCAGGTAGAAACGCTGAATTCCATTTCTCAGGCGGGCCTGCGGCATTTGGATCCCAAGCTGTATCAGGTGGGGGACAAGGTGGAAAACCCCGAAGGCATCATTCTGCGGAGCTTTGATATGCACGGCATGGAGCTGCCGGACAGTGTGCTGGCCGTAGCCCGGGCCGGGGCCGGTACCAACAACATCCCCGTGGACGAATATGCCCAAAAGGGCGTGGTGGTGTTCAACACCCCGGGCGCCAACGCCAACGCCGTCAAGGAACTGGTGATTTTGGGGATGCTGCTGTCCTCCCGGAAGGTATTCCAGGGGATGGAGTGGGTCAACAGCCAAAAGGACGACCCCAACATTGAAAAGATTGTAGAAAAAGGCAAGTCTCAGTTTGTAGGCCCCGAAATCGAGGGCAAGACGCTGGGGGTTGTGGGCTTGGGGGCCATTGGCGTGATGGTGGCCAACGTGGCTTACCGGCTGGGAATGCGCGTGGTCGGGTATGACCCCTTCCTGTCAGTCGATGCCGCTTGGCATATGTCCCGTCATGTGCAGCGGGCTGAGACGTTGGGGGATTTGGTGGCCCAATGCGATTATGTGACCTTGCATATCCCCCTGAACAATGCAACCCGGGGAATGTATAATGCCTCCCTGTTTGCGGCCACCAAAAAGGGCTGCCATCTCCTGAACTTTGCCCGGGGCGGGCTGGTGGATACCGCCGCCTTAAAGGATGCGATGGCCGACGGCACCATTGCTACCTACATTACCGATTTCCCCACGGCGGATGTGGCCACCCTGCCGAATGTTATGCTGATTCCCCATTTGGGAGCCTCTACCCCCGAATCGGAGGAGAACTGTGCCGAAATGGCGGCGTTGCAGTTGCGGAACTTTTTAGAGTTTGGCAACATCAAAAACTCGGTGAACTTCCCCAACTGTGAAATGCCCTATACCGGGCAGGTGCGGATTGCCATTACCCACGAGAACAAGCCCAATATGGTCAGCTCCATTACGTCGGTGCTGGCAAAGGAGGGCATCAACATCGATAACATGACCAACAAGAGCAAGGGGAACTTTGCTTACACCTTGCTGGATGTGGATGGGCTGGGCGCCGGTAAGGCAACCCTGCTGGCAAGCCTGTCTGCCATCGACGGGGTGTCCGGCGCCCGGGTGGTACGGGAGGCCTGAAAAATTTTTGCATAGTCCGCCGCACTTTTTCACACACTGAGTGGGAAAGGCGGTGAGAGGATGCGGTTTACCACAGGACTGCTGCTGGGCGGTGTGCTGGGCATGGTGAGCGCAGGCTTTGTCATGCAGGATAAGCGGACTCAGCGGAAAATGCTGCGGGAGGGCAAGCAGATGGCGGAAAAGGCCGGACAGCTGGTCGAGGACGCAGTCGATAAAATGAATTTTTGAGCCAAAAGCGGTGGGGGAACCTGCCGCTTTTTGTGTGGGGAAATGAGCGGGGAGGAACGGAAGGGAGGATTTTGACAATACTCTGATGCGGAGTGCAGGGGCTTTGTCAAGTACAAAAATCGACAAAAAGGCCCACGAAAGAATCGACTTTCGCAGGCCTTGATTTTACGAATTTGACAAAACTGTGACAGTGGAAAAACGGGGACAATCGTGGAAAACGGTGGATAACTCGGTGGATAAAGTGGATAACTAGCGTAAAATCAGGGTTTGGCTCAGTTGGTAAATATCACCGGCCCCCAGGACTAAAACCAAATCGCCGGGCTTTACCCGGGCTTTCAGGC
>CAKTER010000094.1 GCA_934552695.1 uncultured Eubacteriales bacterium | reverse complement strand
GGGGTGGGGGGAGCGTGGGGATGGGGAAGGGCAAGGGCAGGGGCGAGGGCGTGCAAAGCCTCCCTCGGGGCATCCTCCTGGCTAAGGGAGTTGACGCACGCCCGGAGGATGGCCCCTCGGTCGGCAAATTGTGCGCTGGCTGGGCAGGAATTGGGTCAAGGACAGCGCCCGGAATTGGCCCGCTCGGCTCGGGACTTTGGGCCCGGCTGAGGGCTTTGACGGCGCCGGGCCGTCATCCCTTCCCCTCGCTGGAGGGGGAGAGGAGGAAAAGATAAAGGAAATGAGGGGCAGGGAAAGGGCAGAGGAAAAGGGAAAAAGAGAAGCGCAAGAAAAAAGAGCATGGAGATCCATGCTCTTTTGGGTTTAGGCCCGATAGAAGTTGATAAGGCAGCCGTCCAAAATGATTTGCCGCTCGTCATCGGTCAAGTTCCCCAGGCTTAAGGTCAGGGGGAAGAGCTTCCCGCCGGAGACTCGCCAGGCGGGGATGGTTTCGGCCTTTTCGGCCACGGCCTGCCGGATGCCGGGAACAAACAGGTAGTCGCCGTTTTCAAACACCGGCTCCCCGGGCAGCAGGAAGGGCAGCAGCCCCCAGTTGATGAGGTTGGAGCGATAGCGCTTGGTGGCGTATTCCGTGGCGATATTGGCCCAGCCCCCCAGTACCCGCTGGCAGCTGGCGGCCTGCTCCCGGGCGGAGCCGTCGCCGGGCTTCCGGGCAAATACCGCACTGCCGATGCCGGTGGCGTCGGGAGTCAGCTCGGGGAACTGCTCCTGCAAAGCCCGGAACACTTCGGCCAGCTCGGGACAGGCGGCCAACGGGTCCTCCCCGGCCTCCCGGGCCTGTTCGGCCTTTTGAATTTCCTTGGCCCGGCCTACATAGGCGGGATCCTTCCGGGACAGGGTAAACTCGGCCAGCCCCAGAGGATTGGAGCGGTAGGACGAGGTCTCGCCGGAGGGGATGAGCTCGTCGGTGGTGGTTACCGGGTCGAGTATCACGGAGACCACCTTGACCAGCAGGTCGTCGGTGAGGGCGTGCATGGCCGGCCAATCGGTAATGTTGGGGCCAAACACCAGCGGGGTGGCGGGCTGGGGCTTGCCGTAGCCAAAGTAGCAGCGGTTCTCGTATACATCCTTGTGGAAGTGGTAGGCGGGACGGCTAAAGGCGGGCTCCAGCTCCAGCGCCGAGGTCAGCTTGCCGTGGTTCCGGGCGGTGGCGGCAATGGAGCGGGCGTCCATCAGGGCTACGGAAGCAATCTGGCCGTTGGTGATTTTCGAGCCCTCCCGGTTGGGGAAGTTCCGGGTGGAATGCCGGATGCTCAGGCCCTCGTTATTGGGCACGTCCCCGGCGCCAAAGCAGGGGCCGCAGAAGGCGGAGCGCAGGGTGGCCCCGGTGGCCATCAGGTCGGCAGCCCGGCCGTTTTCCAGCAGCTCCAAAAACACCGGCTGGCTGGAGGGGTAGAGGCTTAAGGAGAAGGCGTCGCAGCCAATGGTCTGGCCCCGCAAAATATCGGCGGCGTCGCACAGGTTTTCAAAGGTGCCGCCGGCGCACCCGGCAATCACCCCCTGATCCACCCAAATGCCGCCGTCGTGAATCTTACTCAGCAGGTCAATCTTTACGGTGTCGCTTTCCAGCTGGGCCTGAGCGGCCTTTTCCACCTCGGCCAAAATGTCGTGGGGGTTTTGGATAAGCTCTGCCAGGGTGTAGGTATTGCTGGGGTGGAAGGGCAGGGCAATCATGGGCTCTACCCGGGAGAGGTCGATCTCCACGCAGCCGTCATAATAGGCGATGGCGCCGGGAGCCAGCGGTTTGTAGTCCTCGGGACGGCCGTGCTCCACATACCAGCCCCGGGTGGTCTCGTCGGTGGCCCAAATGGAGGACAGGCAGGCGGTCTCGGTGGTCATCACGTCGATGCCGTTCCGGTAGTCCATGGACAGGTTGGCAATGCCGTCGCCCACAAACTCCAAAATTTTGTTTTTCACATAGCCGTTGCCAAACACCGCCCCAATCAGGGCCAGGGCTACGTCCTGAGGGCCGACGCCGGGCCGGGGGGTGCCGGTCAGGTGGATACATACCACCGGGGGCCGGTCCACATCGTAGGTTTTGTTCAGCAGCTGCTTCACCAGCTCGGGGCCGCCCTCGCCAATGGCCATGGTGCCCAAAGCGCCGTAGCGGGTGTGGCTGTCGCTGCCCAAAATCATGTTCCCGCAGGCGGCCATCATTTCCCGCATATATTGGTGGATCACGGCCTGATGGGCGGGGACGTAAATACCGCCGTACTTTTTAGCGGCGGACAGGCCAAACAGGTGGTCGTCCTCGTTGATGGTGCCGCCCACGGCGCACAGGCTGTTGTGGCAGTTGGTTAGCACATAGGGCATGGGGAACTGGGTGAGGCCGCTGGCCCGGGCGGTCTGGATGATGCCCACATAGGTGATGTCGTGGGAGGCCATTTTGTCAAACCGCAGCTGGAGCTTTTGGTCGTTGCCGGACTGGTTGTGGGCCTTTAAAATCCCGGCGGCCATGGTTTGGTCGGCGGCCTGAGCCTTGCTTAGACCATAGCGGGCGGCCAGGGTGCTTTCGGTTTCTTCGGTAGCGGGCAAAACCTGGCCGTTAACCAGAAAAACGCCGCCGTTGTGTAAGTGAATCACAAAAATCCCTCCTTATAAAAAATAGGTGGACAGGAACCACATGACCAGAGGCATGGTCCCCAAACTGAAAATGGTAGTACCCAAAACGGCCGAAATGGCGTATTCGCCGTCGGAACCGTTATTTTCGACCAAAATAGCCACCATGACCATACAGGGCAGGGAGGTATAAATGGTTAAAATCATAAGATAGGTGGGGGATAAAAGCCCCAGGCTGCCTACAATAAAAAACACCAGCAGCGGGGCCAGAATCAGCTTGAGGGGAATCATGACAAAGGCCTGCTTCCGTTTGAGCAGGGCGGGGATGCCCCGGACGCCGATGATGCCGCCCACATACAACAGGGCCATGTATTTGCAGGTGCCGCCCAAAGCGGTCAGGCCCTCCCAAATGGCGCCGCTGGGGTTTAGGCCGGAAATCATTAGAATCAGGCCCAAAACCAACGAAAGGTTTACGGTGGTCAACAGGCGTTTGATTCGGAAGGGCTCCTTTTTCCCGGTATGGACAGGCTGGGTGAGGGGCTGGCAAAAGCCCCACAGCAAAATGGTCTCTAAAAACGAAAAAGGCACAAAGGCAATCACAGCCTCCTGAGGGAAAATGGATAGCAGCAGGGGCAGGCCCATAAAACCGCTGTTGGTAAAGCCCATGGAGATGGTGTGAACGTTCCGGGTGGGCTGAGGCAGGCGCATGAGCTTGGCCGTTACCAGGCCCAGCCCGAACAGGACGCCGTACATGATGAGGGTCCCGGCCAAAAAGGGCAGCATATGGGACAGGGCGACCAAGCCTCCGGTGTTGGAGCCCAGGGTGGTCAAAATCATTAACGGCAGCAGAACCTTGGCTACGATTTGGGCCAGCCCGGTAACCATTTCGTCGGTAATGAGGCGGCAGGCCCGGGCCAGATAGCCCACAATGATGAAAGTACCGAATAGCAGGAGCTGATGAAACAGGATGCCGACTTCTTCCTGCACGAGAAATTCCTCCTTATACAATCGAAAAAATATATAGTCCAGCATACTTGTTTCGACGGGAATTGTCAACAAAAACCCATGCCCCGGGCCGGGTTTTGCAAAGGAAACCGGCGGGGGCACCGCCCCCTTTTAGTTGGTAAAAATGCCCAAGTGAGGGCGCTGCGGCCCTTGGACAAATGTTACGACAAAATGGTTTACGTAATGTAACGGCTGGGGCCTCAATAGGAGGGCAGCGCCAATTTTTCGGTGATATATTCCTCGTAGGCCAGGCGGATGGCCCGGAGAGTCCGCTGCCGGATGGGTACCCGGTCGCCGTTCAGCAGCTCGAAATTCTCTTCGGCCCGGCAAACATAGTCCATGTTGACCAAAAAGCTTTTGTGGCTCCGCAAAAACCGGGGGTCGTCCAGCTCGTCCTGAATGGTATCCAGCCGTTTGTACACGGTCCACAGGCCGTCGCCGGTGTGGAACAGGCACTTCGAGTTCCGGCTTTCCACATATAAAATCTCGTTGTAGGACAGCAAAATAATCCGGTGCCGCTGTTTAATGCAGTAGGTCAGGGCATCAAAATCCCGGGTCAGCCGGTCCAGCACCGGGAAGAGGGCGGCGGGGGTTACGGGGGTCAGCAGATAGGCAAAGGCCTCCACCTCGCAGCTTTCCAGGGCAAAGCGCCGGTCGGGAGCCAACAGAAGGAGCTTGCCGGTATAGCCCGTTTGCCGCAGCCGGCGGGCGGTGGCAAGGGCTTCGGGGGCTTGGGGGGACAAGGCCAGAAACACGGCGTCGAACCAGGCCCCTTCCTCTACGTCGCACAGCAGCGGGGGGCTTTCGGAAAACAGGGTAAGCTCCATGCGGAGAGAGCGGAGCCTTCCGTATTGACGCAACCGGGCGGCCAGCTGCCGGGCGGCGGCGGGACTGGGGTCGTACAAAGCCAGTTTCATAGCCATCCTACCTTTGCATGATATAAAAATGTTGGTTCGTGGACAAAATTGTTGGTTCGTAGATAAAATGGAAAATGTCACGTTCTGCAACGATAAATTCCGGGGAACTTTTGACAAATTCACAATCTTGGCCCATTGCTTTACCATAAATGATATAATGGAAACATAATATAACGGCAAGTGAAGCAGAATTATCTTGGGGGGACAAAAAAATGGTTACATACCGAGTTGTAAAAGAAGTAAGACGGAACGAGGAATGGGGCGCTTACACTACCTACGGTGTGTGCGGAGCCCGGCTGCGGGATAACGCTGTGACCGAGTTTTTGTATATTGCCGATGTGTTTACCGACCGCCGGTTGGCCGACCGGTTTGTGGCGGCCTGTAACCGGGGCGGGCTGGGGATTGTCCATTTGCCGGAGGCGGTGGAGGACGCATTGGTACAATAATACGGCAACGCCCGGAAACAACGGTTGCGAAGCAAAGGACGGAGCCGGAGGCTTTCTTTACGAGGGGAGATTATTTTAAACAGAATTATATCACAATGCATGTACCGTTCAAGACGGTATTTTATCCAAAAATGAGATAGGGGGCGGAATGGGCAACTTGCCATTCCGCCGCTTTCGCTTGGGGAAACGGGGCTGGCTGCGGGCACAAGGGCTTCTTGGGGGGAAAAACGGGATGGGCCGCGGAAAACGGTTTTCTTCTGTTTCCATTTGTGCTAAACTGAAGGGCGAAGGCTGCCAATTCCTCCCGGAATATTTTGTCCCGGCGCTGCCAACCTAAGAAGGCAGGGACTTTACAGGCGGGAGGCGGGGTCGTGGACTTTTTTTGGCGCATATTTGAGCAAAGCGGAAGCATTGAGGCCTATTTGGGCTATAAGGCCCGGCAAAAAAGCCGGGAAAACCCGGAGACGGACGGGAGGAGCTATGCCGGTAGAAAAGCTGGAGGCGCTGGTGCTGCGGGAGCAGGCAGCGGGAGAGACCAATAAACAACTGATTGTGCTGGCCCGGGGCCGGGGGCGGATGCTGCTTTCGGCCCGGGGCGCCCGGAAGCCCCAAAGCAAGCTGCTGGCGGTGGCCCAGCCCTTCGTGTACGGGGAATATCTGGTGTACCCCGGCCGGGGCTTTGCCTCGATTACCGAGGGCACGGTGCTGAGGGGGTTTTACGGCCTGCGGCGGGAGCTTTCCCGGCTGGGGGCGGCGGCCTATTGTGCCGAGCTGTGCGAGCAGGCGACCCCCGAGGGGGTGGAGGCCGACGGGATTTTGCGGCTGGCTTTGACCACGCTGGCGGTGCTGAGTAAAACGGAGTTTTCCCCCCGGCTGGCGGCGTGTATTTTTGAACTGGCCCTGCTTTCCGAAAGCGGTTTTTTAGCCGAGGCGGTGGATTTGGCCCAAAGCTTTGGGCTTTCCCCCGGGGCGGAAGCGGCGGCCGCCTACATACAGGAGCACCGGGGGCCGGAGCTGTTCCGGTTTGGGGTATCCCCGGAGGTGCTGGGCGAGCTGGAGCGGATGAGCTGCCGCTTGGTGGGGGAGACTTTTGCCTACCGGCCCAAAAGTCGAGACTTTTTGCGGAATCTGGATTGACTTTTTGGGGCAGATTTGTTAGGCTCAAGGGAAAGGCAAGTAGAGGAGGAAGCACACATGGAAAAAACGATGGATAAAATTGTAGCCCTGGCCAAATCCAGAGGCTTTGTGTATCCCGGCAGCGAGATTTACGGCGGCCTGGCCAATACCTGGGATTACGGCCCTTTGGGCGTAGCGCTGAAAAACAACGTGAAAGCCGCCTGGTGGAAGAAGTTTATTCAGGAAAGCCCCTATAACGTGGGCGTGGACTGCGCCATTTTGTTGAACCCCCAAACCTGGGTGGCCAGCGGGCATTTGGGCGG
>CAKTER010000093.1 GCA_934552695.1 uncultured Eubacteriales bacterium | reverse complement strand
CACCCACTACCGTAGGCACAATGAGCTTCAGCCCCCGGGCGGCTAAGCCCTCTCCCAGTATGCCGCTAAGGCCCCGGCGCACCATCACGACCACCATGCCCATCAGCACCGCCGCCAAAAGCATCCGGGCAAACTGGGCCCAAAACACCCGGTTTAAAAACTCCTTACTTTGCCGCTTGCAGGCCACTGCCAGCACCAGCGCCGAAACCGTAGCCGAAACCGCCGATGCCACCGCCAGGCCCATCACATCCCAGCGGCCCACCAGCAGCTTACACAAAATGACGTTTACGGCAATGGACACCGCCCCGGAAATCAGAGGAAGCCGTCCGTTTTGCTCCGCATAAAAAGCCCGGGACAGAATGGTTTGTACCCCAAACCCCAGCATCCCCAGCGCAAAATACCGCAGGGCCCGGGAGGTAATGTAGGTATCCATAGCGGTAAAGGAATTCCGCTCGTACAAAAACTGCACCAGCGGCGTGCTCATCACAAACACCCCCACCAACAGGGGCAATACCACAAAGCACATGGCCTTGGTGGTCACACTCAGCGTCCGGCCAAAGCCCTCCTCGTCGGCATTGGCCTTTTGGCGGCTCAGCTTGGGGAAGATCACGTTGGCAATGGACGAAACCACCACGCCCACAATAATCGTGTAGAGGTTGTTGGCATAGTTGATGTCGGCCACAGCGCTCCCCTCGAACAGCCGGGAAGCAAACCGGGTGCAAATGGTCAGGTTGATGGGCTGAATCCAAGTGCTGACCATCACCGGCAGCATCAAAAGCCCTACCTGCTTCAGCCCCGGGTCCCGGGCCAGCCGGGGGCGCAGGGTATAGCCCTTTTTCCGCAGCGCCGGTAGCTGGATAAGCATTTGCATGGCCCAGCCCACCAAAAAGGCTACGGCCAACCCATAAATGCCAAAATATTTATCCAAAAAGATGTAGTACAGGATGATGACCCCGTTGGAGGCAATGCTTAAAGCGGCAGGAATGCCGAACTCGTCCAACGATTGCAGCACCCCTACATAGGAATAGGCAATGCCCGTAAAAAAGATGGTGGGGAATAAAATCCGCAGCAGCTCCACGCAAAGCTCCAGCGTGGGTTGGTCAAACCCGGCGCCGTACAGGGCCGCCAAGGGCCGGGCCGCCGCCACACCCACCACCGTCAGCACCAGCGAAATCACACCAATCAGGGTCACAAAGGCATGGGCAAAGCCAAAGGCCCGCTCTTCGCCCTCCCGCTCCCGCAGCTGGTTAAAAACCGGAATAAAGCTGGCCGAAATGGCCGAAGCAAACATGGCGTCAAAAAACGTCCGGGGGATGAGGCTGGCCACGGTAAAGGCGTTGGCCGCCGCACTGCTGCCATAAAAGCTGGCCAAAAACATATCCCGCAGCAGGCCCAGCACCTTGCCCACCAGCATAATCACCATCATAAATCCAACTACTTTTACTGTTTTTTTCTCGTTTTGTTCCATGCCGGCCCTCTGTAAAAAGTATTTCCCCATCTTTGCGCTATTTTTTATTTTACCCCAACCCGCCCGGAAAAACAACAAAAAAGGCAGGCCGCAGCCTACCTTTTTGTGAAATTATGATTTTCTTAGGTTTTAAAACAGCTTTTGCACCTCATAGGTCAGGTCGCTGCCGGTAATCTTCACCCGCAGAATCGCCGCATTGGGGTTTTGGGAGCCATCGGCCAGCCACAAATCCGGCAGGTTGATGTAGCGCACCCCGTCCAGGGCCGTGCTCCATTGGCTGCTGCCACTGGTAGAGACCACCACCACCGACTTCCCCGCCTGCCGCAGGGTTTGGAAAAAGTCCCGCAGCATAGCCGTTTCGTTGGAATCGGTAAAGTTACCGGGGGTTTCGTCCAGCAAAAAGAGGATATGGCTCTCGGCGCTGCCTAATGCGTCGGCCTGCAGGCTGGCCCACTGGTTGGCGTCCACATTTTTAATGCTGCCGCCGGTGGTGTTCACCCGAATCAACGTAGCCCCCCGGCCGCTGAAGGTGCGGTAGCCGCCGTTCAGGGTCAACCGGTCGGCGCTGCCGGTCAGGGAAATATCGGTAGTCCCCAAATACACATACAGGTTGGAATCCTCCTGCAAGGCGTTAAAGGCCGCTACCCGGGCGTCGGTGTAGCTGGCAGGTTTTTCCACCTTTGTTAAATCCAGCGCCAAATTTCCGGCAAACGTCATATAATGGCTGCCCGCCACCTTGCCGCTGATATCCTGGGACAAGGGGTCGGCCGTTGCACTGCTCGCCCCGGCCGGGAGGTTGGAGGCGATGGCCCGCAGGTTTTTAAATTGCAGCTGCTGGGGCGTGGTATCCCCATTGGTCAGGGCCGCCAGATACACGCTTTCCAGCACCAGCGGCTGGGCCGCCTCGGCCGGGAGCTGCGCCGTCAAATCCTGCCAACCGCTAAAACTCATGGCCTTGGTAAAGTCGATGGGATAGGTCTTTCCGTTGGCGTCCCGTACCCGGCCCCGCAGCCAATCGCCGCAGCTGTTCCCGTTCACGCTCAGCCGCACCGCATAGGTGTTGGCCGGTAGGGCCACGCCGCTGCCAAACAGGGCGTAGGCCGCCTGGGTGCTGCTGCTTTGGCCCAGAGCATAATTCAAAGTCACCACACCCTGGTCGCTTACCGCACTACCGGTGGCCGTTGCCGTGGGATAGCCGGAAAAGCTAACGGCCTTCCCGGTCAAATCCACCGCCTGCTCGGTACCGCCCACACCCACAGCGATTTGGCAGGACACGCTGCCCCAGGAGCAGGTGATATACCCGCTGCCCTCGCTGCGGGCCGTAAACACGCCGTTTTCCACCGTCCCCAACGCCGGGTCGGATACGGCATAGGTAATGCCCGACACCGCACCGGTAAAGCCCTCGCTATCCACGGCCGTAACGGAAAGGGCCGCCGTATCGCCCACCGCCAAGCTCAGCCGGGACTGGGCAGGCTGAAGCGCCGCCGGGGCCACTACCTTCACGGTAGCCGTGCCCACCGCTCCGTTGTAGCCGGCCTTTAACAGAGCCGTACCGGGGGTATTACTCACAAAGCTGCCGTTGGCAAAGGTGCCCATATCCGCCGAATAGCTAACCCCGCTGCCGGGGGTGATTTTGTGGTAGTAATCGTCCAGCCCATACACCTGCACCGCCAGGCTTTGGCCCACAAACACCCGCTCGGCCGCCGGTTTTACCACCAGCTGGGTCACTGCCCCCACCGGCGCCGTATCGAACACGCCCACGGCGTTGATGACCTTCCGCTGGGCCCCGTCGGAGGGCTTGTTTTTCACCACGGCGCTGTCATCGGCCACCGTTTTGGCCACCAGGGTGGAGGAACCGCCGCCGTCCAGATTCACGGCGTTGTAGGCCCCCAGCCCTTTCATAATGTCGGCCAGCTCGCCCAGGGTAGCGCCCATGCTGCTCCCCCGGCCATCTACCACCGCCAAATACAGGGTCTTGCCGTCCTGGGAAAGGCCCATGGCTGTCCGGGGCTGGCGGCTGGTGGACACCACCGTTTTCCCGGTCAGGTCGGCCCGGGCGCCATTTTGCAGCACCCATTCGCCCCCGCTAAAAGCCGTTTCCACATTTTCCAAATCTACCGTGGTTTGCAAGGAAAGCTCCGCCGTTTGTCCCACGGCATACACGTCGTTCAGACCGTCGTAGGTGGTGCCGGGAATCAAAATCAAATACCCCTCCTCGGGCACCTGTACGGTCTCGCCCTTGCCGGATATGTAGGTGATAACGTCGTTCTGCACCACGATTTTCACCACGTTGGGGAATCGGGCGTCCACCGCTGCCGTGCTGCTCCCGGCTTCCCGGTCGAAGTAAATGGGATACTTCATTTCCGAAACCTTGTTCATGGAGGCCAGCACGATGTGGGAAGCCCCGTTGTTTAAAAACTGCACCTGCAAGCGGAAATAGTCAAAAAAGGCCTGCCCGTCCTCGGTAAAAAACAGGCTGGTATACGTATTTTGCGTCACGTTCCGGTCGGTACCGGCCGAATGCAGATTGCCATCCAGCACCACCAGCCCAAAGGGGTCGGAATAGTTGCCGGCCATGCCGAAAAAGTCGCCGTTGACCCCGGCCACCGCTCCGTTTGCCGTCAACAGCTGCTGGGTAGTTTCTTTTAAACCGTAGGCGCTGGCGGATTCCACCGGCTTTACCTGAATGTGCCCTTGGCTTAAATCGATGGCCAAACTATACACATCGGTATACCCCTCGGTCGTCAGGCTTTTGGTCTGACTATAAATCACGCCCCGGGACACCGTTTCACTGGCAGTACGGGTGTACAGGGTAGCCGCTTGGGCCGAAACGCCGCCCAGCAGCGAAACCGCCGCCACCAGAGCCAGCCATCGTCTGTAATAACGGAATTTCATAGCTTCACCTCGTTTGGATTGAACATAACAGAACAGGATACAAACAAAAAGCGGTCTTTGGGCCCGGAATCTTCCGGGGCAAAAACCGCCCGAACTGCTTTATTGGATGGTATACGAGCCCCGAATTAAAAACCAGGCGTCGGTGGTAGCGGTCACACCCCGACCGTCCTCCCGGGGGACAATAATGAGGTTATTGGTACCCAGCGCCTCGCCCTGTCCCACTTCCCGGCCGCTGGTCACGTTGGTCAGGCCGTTTTGCCCGGGGCATAAGCCCACGGCTTTGCCGCTCCGCAAAATAATCTCGGTGCCTTCTCCGCCCAAAACCGACTGGCCCGCCGATACCGACACCGGCGTGTAGGAAGCGCTCTCCCCGGACTGGGCCACCTCGCCGGAGGAAACGCCCAGCTTGGAAAGTACCTCCTCGATACGGCTGTCTACGTAGCTTTTGGAAACCAGAGGGTCGGCGCTGCTACCGGGATCCGCTGCGGCAGCCAGGCTTACCGTTAGCATTCCGGCACACAAAACCGCCGCCACGCCTATGGCGCTTAAAATCAACTTTTTCAAAGTGGTTCCTCCTTTGATTGTGCGTCCGTTTAATCACAAACCCTCACGGCTTTCATATTACCACACTCCCGGGCAAAGTGCAAAACCATTTCCCGAATGTAATAAAATTGTAAGAACCGCCCATACACTAAACCCGGAGGGATGACCATGAAAAAACTGCTTTGGGCCGGGCCGGCGGGCTGGCTGCTGCTGACCCTGCTTACCTTTCCGGCAGAATGTGCCGCTACCGCCCGCTCCGGCCTGTTGTTCTTTGTCAACACCCTGTTCCCGGCGCTGTTTCCCTTTGCGGTCTGTGCCAACCTGCTAACGGCCCTGGGGGCCGGACGCAAATTGGGACGCTGGCTAGGCCCGGTCATGGAAGCCGGGGGCCTGCCGCCGGAGGCCGGGCTGGCTCTGGGGCTGGGGCTGTTGTGTGGGTACCCCACCGGCAGCCGCACCTTGGCCGCTCAGGTGCAGGCCGGGGAACTAACCCCCTGCGAAGCCGCCCGCCTGCTCCCTCTGTGCCAGTCCCCCAACCCGGCTTTTGTGCTGGGGACGGTGGGCAATAGCCTGTTGGGAATTCCGGCGGCGGGGCCCTACCTGCTGCTATGTTTGTGGCTGGGCGGCCTGTGTACCGCCGGATTTCTGCGGCTTTTTGGCTTTCGGGCTGCTCCCGGGCCCGTCCGTCCCGTCCGCCGCCAAGGCCCCGTCCCCCGGGTCGCCCCCGCTACCGCCCTGTCCCGGGCTGTTACCGACGCCGCCGGAGCTATGCTGCTCATTGCCGGATTGACCATTGTGTTTGGCCTACTGCTGCGCTCCTTTTCCCTGTGGGGGCTGGACCGCTTTTTACCGCCTTTGGGCCGGGGCCTCGCGGCTGCGTTGTTCGAGCTTTCCCAAGGGGCGGTGACGCTGGCCGGGTGCGACGTTTCCCTGCGGCTCAAGCTGGCCCTGTTGGCCACCGGGATTGGCTGGGGCGGGCTGTGCATCCACGCCCAATCCGCCGGGCTGCTGGCCGGTTCCGGCGTGTCCTTCCGCTACTACTGGCCCGGACGGCTTCTGGCCGCTCTCAGCGCCGGGCTGCTGGCCGGGGGGCTGTACCCCCTGTTTTGTCTGGTGCAGGGGGGAGGCAAATAAAAACCCCCACACCGGCACCGGTTTGTGCAGGCAAGGGAGTTTTGGGGTACTTTTCTTACTTTTTGGCGTTTTTCAGCTCCTGCCGGTTGTCGTAAATCACATGCAGGCGGCTGTTTAAAAAATCGGTCGTCTTTTGGAATTCCTTTTGGAAATCCGCCAGCATTTCCTGCATCCGGTCCTCGGTAATAGCCAGCACCTGATCGGCGTAATCGATGGTTCCCAGCCGCATCTCCCGGGAATCCTTCCGGCCCTGCTCCACAATCTCCGAGGCCTTTTCGTAAGCCATTTTGGTAATCTCGTGCTCTTCCACCAGCCGGCTGGCCCGCTCCTTGGTATCGTTGATGAGCTCGTCGGCCTCTTTTTGAGCGTCAATCAAAATCTTGTTCCGCTCCTCAATGACCCACTTCGACTGCTTCAACTCGTTGGGCAGCTTGGAACGGATTTCCTGGATTAGGTCGTAAATCTCATCTTTATCCACCGTGACC
>CAKTER010000092.1 GCA_934552695.1 uncultured Eubacteriales bacterium | reverse complement strand
AGGAATCCCCATCGGTTTTGTCGTTGTTTCTACCTATATTATATGGAGAAATCGGCTAATAGCCGCTACCAGCCCGGTCAAGCACAAGGCCGCCCCAAAGCCATTCCCGGCCAAAAACAGCCCCGCCACCGTCAGCAGCAGCGGGAACCGGCCGTTACAGGGGACAAGGGCGTTGGTCAGCTGTGCAATCCGCCGCTCCCGGGGGGAATCGATGATCCGGCAGCCCTCCACCCCCACCGCATTGCAGCCAAAGCCCATGCAAATGGTCAGCGCCTGCTTGCCGCAGGCCCGGCACCGCTGAAACCCCTTATCCAGATTAAAGGCCACCCTTGGCAAATACCCCCAATCCTCCAGCAGGGTAAACAGCGGGAAAAAAATAGCCATGGGCGGCAGCATTACCGCCACCACCCAGCCCGTAACCCGATACACCCCATCCACCAGCAGTCCCCGCAACCAGCTTGGCGTTCCCGCCAGCCCTCGGGCCAGCGCCGCCCCGCCCCGGTCGAACAGGGCCGAAAGCCCGGCCGAAGGCCCGTTGGCCGCTGCCAGCGTAATGTAAAACAGCAGGCACAGCAGCGCCAGCATCAGCGGCAGTCCCGTCCACCGCCCGGTTAACAGCCGATCCCGCTCCCGGGAACGGGAAGCCCGCCCCGGCTCCGCCACGGCCTGCCGGGCCAGCGCTTCTGCCCGCCGTATCAGCGTTTCGGCCACAACATCCCGCAGGGCCTCCGCCGGGGTTTGCCCCCAGATTTCTTCCAAGGCCGCTGCCACCACCGGTATTTCCGTCAGGTCGTAGCCCAAAAAATCGGCCAGCGGCTGCCGCAGGCTTTCGTCCTGCTGGATCAGGCTCAGCGCCAGCCAGCGCCGGTTTAGCCCCCGTAGCTTTTGCCCGGCCAGCACCGGCTCCAGCCGCTCTATCGCCTGCTCGACCGCAGCCGGATAAACGGTAGGCACAAACGCCCCTCCGTTTCCGCAAAGGGCGGTTTTCACATCCTCCAGCCCTATCCCCTGCCGGGCCGCCGCCGGGATCACCGGCACCCCCAGCGCCCGGGATAACCGGGGCAAGTCGAATTGCAGCCCCCGCTTTTGGGCTTCGTCCATCAGGTTCACGCAGACCACGCCGCCGCCCCGGGCTTCCAGCACCTGCAAAACCAAGTTCAGGTTCCGCTCCAAGCACCCGGCGTCACACACCACCAGCGCCAGCTCCGCCTCCCCCAAGCACACCCCGTCCCGGGCGGCCGCCTCCTCCGCCGAGTGGGGGAACAAAGAATACGCCCCCGGCGTATCCACCAGCTCCAGCCGCCAAGCACCTGCCCGGGCCGTTCCCCGGGCCAGCCCCACGGTTTTCCCCGCCCAGTTGCCGGTATGCTGCCGCAAGCCCGTCAGGCTGTTAAACACGGTGCTTTTGCCCACGTTGGGGTTCCCGGCCAGCACCACCCGTTTTTCCTGCATGGTCATCCCGTCCATTCAATGCGGATGCGGGCGGAGTCGGCCCGGCGCAGGGCAATCACCGTGCCCCGCACCTCGTAGGCCACCGGGTCCCCGGCGGGGCTTTCAAACAGCGCCGTTACCCGGGCCCCCGGCGTAAACCCCAGGTCCTGCAAGCGCCGCCGCAGCGGGCCCTGCTGGGTCAGCTCCACCACCACCGCCGTTTCGCCCACCGATAGCTGGGCCAGCGTTTTGGGTTCCATCGTCTCCCCCCATCCCTGTGTTTACGATATCCTATGACAAAGCCCCCGCCTTGGGAACCGGCTCGGCCCAGCGCCCGCCTTCTTTCCCTTTTCTTACAATTTCCCCCAGCCGTTGCTTTTTGCACAAAATTATGGCAAACTAAGGCAAAGGAGATGTGCGTATGAAACGAGTTTTGTCCCGGCTGGGAGCGCTGCTGCTGTGCCTGTGCCTGCTGCCCGCCGTCCCCGCCGCCGCTGCCACCACCACCCTGCGGGCTGTATGGGTGGCCACCATTTATAACGGGGATTTCCCCAAAACCAAAAACAACGCCGCCGCCCAAAAGCAGGAGTTTTCCGCCCTTTTGGACAGCTTACAGGCCATGGGCATGAACGCCGTGGTGGTGCAGGTGCGCCCCAAGGGCGACGCCCTCTACCCCTCGGCCCTCAATCCCTGGAGCGAGGTGCTGACCGGCACCCAAGGGCAGGCCCCCGGCTACGACCCGCTGGCCTATATGATTCAGGAGACCCACGCCCGGGGCATGGCCTTCCACGCCTGGCTGAACCCCTATCGGGTCACCACCTCCGGCACCGATGTGAACGCCTTGGCGGCCAACAACCCGGCCCGGCTTCATCCGGACTGGCTGCTGACCTATCAAAACGCCCTGTACTACGACCCGGCCAACGAAGCCGTAAAGGACTATTTGTGCGAAACCGTGGCCGAAATCGTCAAAAACTACGAGGTGGACGGCATCCACTTTGATGACTACTTTTATCCTTCGGGCTATCCCCTGTCCGGCAACGAAGGCCGGGACGGCGCCGAGGCCAACGCCCGGCGGGAAACCGTTAACGACCTGATCCGGCGGGTGTACCAGACCATTCAGGCCATCGACCCGGCGGTAGAATTCGGCGTTAGCCCCGTAGGCATTTGGAAAAACCAAAAAAGCGACCCCAGCGGCAGCGCCACTACCGGCTACGAGGGCTACTACTCCCTGTATGCCGACCCGCTGGCCTGGGCCCGGGGCGGCTATGTAGACTATTTGGCTCCCCAGCTATACTGGGAAACCGGGCTGGCCGCCGCCGACTATGAAACCCTGGTGCAGTGGTGGCAAAACGCCCTCCGGGGCACCGGCGTCACCCTCTACATTGGGCAGGGGCTGTACAAAGACGCCATTGCCGCTCAAATCAACACCCAGCTGGATATTAACGAAAAATACGGCGTGACCGGCAGCTTTTTCTTTAGCGCCCGGGACTTGACCGCCGACCGGCAAGGCGCCGCCAAGGCCCTGACCGCCCGGTTTGGGGCGGCCACGCAGCCCACCACACCAAAGCCCACGCAGCCCACCACACCCCCGGCCACCGAATCCCCTGCGGCCGGGGATAGCGGCAACGGCGTCCTCATCCTTTCCACCACTCCGGAAACCGCCCGGCCCAGCGCCGCCGCCGTCCGGGTAAACGGCCAGGCCGTAACCATGGAGGCCTACAACCTGGGGGGCTACACCTATTTTAAGTTGCGGGACGTCGCCGCCGCCCTGCGCCAGACGCCCAAAGCCTTTGCCGTAGGCTACGACGACGCCGCCCGGCAAATTTCCGTCGCCACCGGCACCCCCTACGTTTTGACCGGCGGCGAGCTTTCCGGCTCCGCTGCGTCCAACCAAAACGCCCTGCCCTGCCTGCTGACCATCCGTATCGACGGGGCCGAGGTGAAGCTGACCGCCTACAACATCGGCGGCAACAACTACATTAAGCTGCGGGAGCTGGGCAGCGCCCTGAACTTTGGAGTAAGCTGGAATGCCGCCGGCCAAACCATCGACCTGAGTTCCGCCACCGGGTACAGCGAATAAACCCGCTTCCCGGGGTTTGGCCCCCCGGCCCGCTCTTCCGCCTTTGCACCGGCGCTTTGCCCCCTGCCGCCGGCCCTGCCCGGACAAAATTCCCACAAACAACGCTTCTTTACAAACTTTTTACCAGCCTCACCGGGTGGAGGATTTCGGCTCTCCACCCGGTTTTTATCATCTTTTATCGATTTTCACCAGTTTTTCCTCTTGTAAAAAGCTCCCAAACCACCGGGTAATTTGCCCCCTATTTCCAAAGCTCTTTGTGAAAAGTGGCAAAAAACATAGATACATACTGGAAAAAGTATAAAAATCTACAGATAAGGCTTTACTTTTCCCAAGGGATTTGCTATGATAAACACGCAAGGGAATCAAGGTGTTTATTTGGAGGGAAATTGTGTTAAATCTTTAACACTCTCTCGATTCCCGGATTTATTTTTTAAACTATTTAGGAGGGATTTGAGTATGGGTTACATTCTTACGCCGGAAATGGAAGATCTGAGAAGCATGGTCAGAGAGTTCGCTCAGACCGAAGTGAAGGAACAGTGCAAGGAATACGATGTCACTGGCGAATTCCCCATGGAGCTGTACAAAAAGGCTTTCGAGATGCAGCTGCACCTGATGGAGATTCCCGAAGAGTTCGGCGGTCTGGGCCTGGATTATGTGGCTTGCGCCGCTATCTATGAAGAACTGGCCAAGGCCGACGCCGGTTTCGCCACCACCATCATGGCTAACTGCCTGGCTCTGAAGCCCGTTCTGATTGCTGGTACCCCCGAGCAGATTAAGCTGTTCTCCGACGTTATCATCCCCGGCGGCTTTGGCGCCTTCGGCCTGACCGAGCCCAGTGCCGGTTCCGATGCTGGTAACACCAAGACCACCGCTGTCAAGGATGGCGACGAGTGGGTTCTGAACGGCTCCAAGTGCTTCATCACCAACGCTGCTTATGCTGACATCTTTGTTATCTTCGCTATGACCAACAAAGAAGCCGGCATCAAGGGCATCTCTGCTTTCCTGGTAGAGAAGAGCCGCGGCGGCATCACCATCGGTAAGGAAGAGAACAAGATGGGTATCCGTACCTCCAACACCGCCGATGTATTCCTGGACAACGTCCGCGTACCCGCCGACCACCTGCTGGGCAAGGAAGGCAAGGGCTTCATCATCGCTATGCAGACCCTGGACCTGGCTCGTCCCTTCGTTGGTATCGCTTCCGTGGGTATCGCTCAGAGAGCTCTGGACGAAGCCGTTGCCTACGCCAAAGAGCGCGTAACCTTCGGCAAGCCCATCATCAAGAACCAGGCTCTGCAGTTCATGATGGCTGACATGGACATCAAGATTGAGTCCGCTCGTCAGATGTGCGTACATACCCTGGAGCTGGCCATGGCCAAAAAGCCCTACTCCAGAGAGGCTGCTATCGCCAAGTGCTACGCTTCCGACTCCGCTATGTCCGTAACCACCGATGCGGTTCAGATTCTGGGCGGCTATGGTTACAGCAGAGAGTACCCCGTAGAGAAGCTGATGCGTGACGCCAAGATCTTCCAGATCTTCGAAGGCACCAACCAGGTTCAGAGAATCGTTATCTCCGGCGCTCTGATGCGGTAATTGCTCTTTTTGGAACCAACCTGTCTTATATAGCGTGCAGGGGTCCGTCCCCTGTACGCTTTCCCCTGTATAAACAGGGTAACAGCAGGACTCAGGTCGAAGGCCTTCATTGCGCCTAGGCCTTTTTGCGGCAAATGCGCCGCTTTGCTTTGATAGCCCGAGAGGAAACTCTTTGATAATACTACTTGCTTTTGGGTTATAGCTTTCCAGTCAATACAAACAGGAGGGAGAAAACAAATGGAAATTTTAGTGTGCATCAAACAAGTACCTGATACCACCGAAATCAAGATCGATCCGGTCACCAACACGCTGATCCGTGATGGCGTCCCCAGCATCGTAAACACCTTCGATGCTTATGCTCTGGAACTGGCTGTACAGTTTAAGGAGAAATTCGCCAACGATGCGAAGATCACCGTGCTGTCCATGGGTCCCGAACAGGCTAAGGTTGCTCTGAAGGAGTGCCTGTCTGTTGGCGCCGATGAAGCTTATCTGGTCAGCGGCCGTAAGTTCGGCGGTTCCGACACTCTGGCTACCAGCTACATCCTGTCTGGTACCATCAAAAAGGTTTGCGAAATGAAGGGCATCGACAAGTTCGATATCATCTTCTGCGGCAAGCAGGCTATCGACGGTGATACCGCTCAGGTAGGCCCCGAAATCGCTGAGCACATGGATCTGCCCCAGGTCACCTATGTCGTAGACATGGAAAAGGGCGCTGCCGATGGCACTGTCCGGGTTAAGAAGGAGACCGAGGCCGGCTTCGATATGATTGAAGTACATACTCCTTGCCTGCTGACCGTTACCAAGCCCAAATTTGACCCCAGATATCCCACCATCAAGAGCAAGATGGCTGCCAACAAGGCCGTTATCCCCACCATCACCGACGACGACATGGCCAACTATCTGGACTTCGAGCGTTGCGGTCTGAAGGGTTCCCCCACCAAGGTTCGCAAGACCTTCGTGCCTCCTCGGAAGCAGGGCGGCGTTGTGATCAAAGAAGAAACCGGCGCCGAATCTGCTGCAAAGCTGGCCGCTCTGCTGGCCGACGCCAAAATCATCTAATTTTTTCGAGAGGAGGACAAACCAATGAGCTTTGAAAACTACAAAAATGTATGGGTATTTATTGAAACCGAAAACGGCGAAGCCAAAAACGTTGGCTATGAGCTGCTGAACCCCGCCCGTGGCCTGACTCCTGCCGGCGAAAAGCTGGTTGCTCTGGTCATCGGTTCCGGCGTAGAAGAAGTTGCCAAAAAGTGCATCGCTTATGGCGCTGACGAAGCCATCGTTGTGGACTATCCCGAATATGCTGAATACAGCACCGATGCTTACGCCCACACCATCGTAGAGCTGGTCAACAAATATCAGCCCTCTGCTATGCTGATTGGCGCTACCCCCACCGGCCGCGATCTGGGCCCCCGGGTTTCCTGCCGTCTGAAGACCGGTCTGACTGCTGACTGCACGCAGCTGGGCATCGACGAGGAATCCGGCAACGTTGCCTGGACCC
>CAKTER010000091.1 GCA_934552695.1 uncultured Eubacteriales bacterium | reverse complement strand
TCGCAATATAGTCCTGAATAATCGCTTCCAAAATTTTCACTTTTCGGTCATTTAACATATTGCCACCCCCATTTGTTAGCACTCTCCCTTTATGAGTGCTAAGTCATGGTCTTAAAATATCACCTGACACAAAATCTGTCAAGTGATAATTGTAAAAGACCGGGTTTGCCTCCGGTTCAATACCATATACGGCGCCCCGGGACAAAAGTTTGCCCCGGCCCCAAACTTCCTAATTTATTCCTCTTTTTTATCCAAAATAAAGGCGGCAAACACGGTATTGGCCACATCCAGCCCCCGGTTGGTCAAAGCCCAGCCCTCGTCGGTCTTTTTCAGCAGCCCCTCGTCCCGGAACCGTTCCGCCACCGGGCCGTACACATCGGCAAAGGCCGCCCCAAACCGTTTTTCGAACTCGGCAGTGGAAATGCCCCGGGTCAGCCGCAGCCCCATAAAACAAAACTCCGCCATTTTATCCTCGGGGGTCAGTCGCTCCATTTCCTCCAGCATGGCCCGTTTATTCCCCCGGGCCTCCAAATACTTTTTCATGTCCCGGGTATTGTGGAACCGGTCTCCGGCCACATACGAATGGGCTGCCAGCCCCAGTCCCAAATATTCGTTGCAGGTCCAATAAACCAAATTGTGACGGCTTTCTTTTCCGTCCCGGGCAAAGTTGGAGATTTCGTATTGATGGTAGCCAAACCGGGGCAGCACGTCCCGGGCCAGGGCATACATCCGCCGGTCCATGGCCTCGCCGGGGAGGTTTAGGGTCCCTGCCTCCTGCTGTTCAAAAAAGGGAGTTCCCTCCTCCACCGTCAGGCTGTAGGCCGACAAATGGTCGGGAGAAAGCTGCACCACATGTTCCAGGGTTTCGGCCCAATCGTTCAGGGTTTGCCCCGGCAGGCCGAACATCACGTCCACGTTAATGTTTTGGAACCCGGCCGCCCGGGCGTCGGTGTAGTTTTGCACAAACTCCTCTTGGGTATGGATGCGGCCCAGCCGCTTTAGGTGCCGGTTTTGCCAGGCCTGTAGCCCCATGGAAAGCCGGTTTACCCCCATGGCCGAAAGCTCTGTGAGCATTTTTTTATCCAGCGTACCGGAGTTGGCCTCCATGGTGATTTCGGCCCCGTCCTCCAACCGGTACTTCCGCATCACTACATCCATCAGCCGCCCCAGCTGCTTCGGGGACAGCACCGTGGGGGTGCCGCCGCCAAAAAACACCGTGGGGATGGTATAGTCCCGGCACAGGTCGGCGGAGCGCTTCAGCTCGCTGCAAAGCGCCTCCACATAATCGTCATAACAGCTTTCCAGCCCGGCAAAGGACGGAAAATCGCAATAAGCGCACTTTTGCTTACAAAAAGGAATGTGAATATACAAGCTTAAGGGAGGGTACGACACGCCACCGCCTTCTTTCTGTGGGAGTTTCTTCCCCTCTATTATCGTACATTCCGGGCAAAAGCGCAAGCCCCGGCCTCCTCAGGCTGCCGGTTCCGCCTTTGGCCTTTGTCCGGGCAGCCCCCGTCCCCGGCGCATATACCACAGCCCCGCCAAGTCCGCCAGCCCCCAGCCAATGGGAATGGACAGCCAAATCCCCGTTTCCCCCAAGGCCGTAGCCGCCAGCCCGTAGGCCAGGGCCACCCGGGTTCCCAGGGAGATCGCCGTCAGCACCACCGACATTTCCGCCCGTTTCACAGCCCGGTAATAGCCGTAGAGCAAAAATAAGCAGCCGATGCCGCAATAGCAGGCTCCCTCGATGCGTAAATACCGCACCCCGGCAGCCACCACCACCGTTTCGCCCTCCTGCACAAAAATTCCCATCAGCGGCCCCGCCAGCCCAAACACCAATGCCGAAATTACCGCACAAAAGCCCAGACTGAGGGCAAAGGACTGCCGGGTACCCCGGCGAATGCGCGCCTCCTGTCCGGCCCCAAAGTTTTGGGCCACAAAGGTGGAATAGGCGTTGGCAAAGTCCTGCGCCGGCAAATAGGCAAAGGTATCCACCTTGACTGCCGCCGCAAACGCCGCCATCACCGTAGGGCCAAAGCTGTTCACCAGCCCCTGCACCATCAAAATGCCAAAGTTCATCACCGATTGCTGCACGCAGGTCAAGGACGACAGCCGCACAATTTCCCCCAGCATCGCCGGGGAAAACCGGCGTTCTGCCCGGGTGGGCAGCAGGTGACGGCCCCGGCACAGCACATACAGCAAAATGCCGAAGCCCGACACATATTGGGCCAGCACCGTAGCCAGCGCCGCCCCGGCAATGCCCCAAGAAAGCCCGGCCACAAACCAAATGTCCAGCCCTATGTTCAGCAGGGCCGACACCGCCAAAAAAGCCAGAGGCGCCTTGGAATTGCCCACCGCCCGCAGCAGGCACGAAAAAAAGTTATACAGGGCCGTAGCCGCCAGCCCGGCAAAAATAATCCGCACATACTCCCGCATCCCCGGGTACACCTCTGTCGGCACCCGCAAAAAGCGCAATATCCCGTCGGTCCCCGGATAAACCAGCACCGTCAGCACCACCGTGACCACCGCCACCAGCCAAAAGGCGTGGTATGCCGCTGCCCGCAGCGACGCTTCGTCTCGCCGGCCCCAATAAATGGAAAATACCGCCCCGGCCCCCATGGAAAGCCCCAACAGCACCGAGGTTAAAAACGTCATCAGCGTATAGGCCGAGCCCACCGCCGCCAAAGCGTTTTCCCCCAGCACCCGCCCCACCACCAGGGTATCGGCAACGTTGTAAAACTGCTGCAACAGGTTCCCCGCCATCATGGGCAGCGCAAACAATAGTAACGACCGCATAATAGGCCCTCGGGTCAAATCACGATACATTTCCACCACTCCGCAACTTTTATATTCCGTTTCGAAAGTATTGTACTATAAAATAATTCTTTTTGCAAGTATGTAAACAGTTGCAGTTTTCCGTAAACTATGATATTCTAGAGGCGAGGTGAAATTATGTATTTAAGCGGTTTGGATCCTTTGGATCAACGACTGTTGACTTTGCTTGGAGAAAACGCCCGGTTTACCTATTCCGAGCTGGGGGAGCGGCTGGGCATTTCCCGGGTTGCCGTAAAAAACCATATCGACGCCCTGGAGCATCGGGGGATTATCGAGTCCTACACCGTCATCGTAAACCCCCAGGAGCTGGGGAGTGCCATTTCCTGCTATTACGAAATCGAAGCCCGGCCCGAAACCTTTTTAGAGGTAATCGAACAGCTGAAAGCCTGCCCCACCGTAACCCAAATTTATCGGGTCACCGGCCCCTGCCGCCTCCACGTCCATGCGGTGGCCTCCGGCCAGGACGAGCTGGAGCTGTTTACCACCCAATGCTTGGATCGCCTGCCGGGCATTATCCACATCAGCACCAACGTAATCCTTTCCCGGGTAAAGGATGTGAAGGGCCTGCGGCTGTAAATCAGCGGCCAGCGGAACGCCCCTTTTGGGGGGTTCGCCAGCTGTTTGTTGACCATTCGACTGACCGAAGGAGGACTTTCTTCTCGCTCCTACACAGGTTTTTGGTGGAAACGGTCTTTGCGCCCTTTCCACTTTTTTAAATGCAAAAAAAAACGCCGGACTCCTCCGACGTTTGATTGTGGTTGTATTCGACCCCATTCCCACCCGGAATGGGGGTTTTTTATTTAATCCCGCTCTCCCCGGCAAAACCGGGCCAGCTTTTTGCTTTTGCCGCCTACGGCTTCCATGGAAGCGCAGATTTTATCCGCCAGCGTAACAATATAGGTTTCCTTATACCGGGGCAGCCCCAGCCAGGCCGGCCACATATGCTTTAAAATGGCGTCTTTCTCAATCTCATTCAGCGGGAACATTTTCCGGGCATTGTCCAGCGCCACCCGGGGGTGCCAGGTAGCATGGTTGCTCAGCCCGGGGCAGCGTTTTCTTCGCCAATCGTAAAAATACATATCGTGAAGCAACCCGGCCCGGGCCGCCGACCGGTAGTCCCAGCCCAAAACCTTGCACATTAAAAAGCTGTAATACGACACGTTTAAGCAGTGCTGTAACCGGGATGTTCCGGCATGCTGGGTAAACCGGGCCAGCTTTTGCAGCCGTTCATCCTCCAAAATGTCCGCCACACACTGATAGTACTCCGTAGCCAGTTCTTTTTCCTTATCGTGAATATTGACCCGGGAGCCAATCGCCTTTTCCATATCAATCACCCGTTTTATGTCAATTTTTAGGTCAAATCCAAGTACCGGGGCCGTTTTTCACCCCATACTCTAAAAGTATACCACAAACTTCGACAAATGGGGCTGACAATTTTTACAAAATTTCAAAAATTTAATTAGGCGGCTCCCCCTGCTCCCGTAGCCAGCGCAGCCGGTCCCCAATCCGCTTTTCCACCCCGTTTTCCGTAGGCTCATAGTACCGGCGGCCCACCAGCTCATCGGGCAAGTATTGCTGCGGCACATAATGGTGGGGGTAGTCGTGGGCATAGCGATAACCCGTACCGTTGCCCAACTCCTTGGCCCCGGGGTAATGGCTGTCCCGCAGGTGCCGGGGCACTCCGCTTTGCACCGGGGTGTTTTTTACATCCGCCAGCGCCCGGTCGATGCCCAGATAGGCCGCATTGCTTTTGGGGGCGCAGGCCACATAGGTCGCCGCCTGGGCCAGGGGGATCCGGGCCTCGGGCAGGCCCACAAAGTCCGCCGCCTGGGCCGCTGCCATGGCCACCTGCAAGGCGTGAGGGTCGGCGTTCCCCACATCCTCGGCGGCACAAATCACAATCCGCCGGGCAATAAACCGCACATCCTCCCCGGCGTAAATCATTTTGGCCAAATAATACAGGGCAGCATCGGGGTCGCTGCCCCGCATACTTTTGATAAAGGCCGAAATGGTGTCGTAGTGATTGTCCCCGTTTTTCTCATACAGCAACGCCCGCTTTTGGATGCACTCTTGGGCCACCTCCAAATCGATGGTTACCCGGCCGTCGGCGTCCGGCGATGTTGTCAGCACCGCCAGCTCCAGCGCATTCAGGGCCGTGCGGGCGTCACCGTTGGCCCGGCTGGCCAAAAAGTCCAGGGCCTCGTCGGTGAGGCTTGCCTGAAAGGCCCCCAAGCCCCGCTCGCTGTCGGTCAGGGCGTTTTGCAAAATTTGGCGGATGTTCGCCTCGGTGAGGGGCTGTAATTCAAACACCAGCGACCGGGACACCAGCGCCTTGTTGACCTCAAAATAGGGGTTCTCGGTGGTGGCCCCAATCAAGGTCACCGTGCCGTTTTCCACATGGGGCAGCAGGGCGTCCTGCTGGGCCTTGTTAAACCGGTGGATCTCGTCGATAAACACCAGGGTGCGGGTGCCGTCAATCCCCAGCCGGTCGGAGGCCGCCGCCACGCAATCCTTAATGTCCTTAACCCCTGCCGTGGTGGCATTGATTTGCATAAAGGCGCTGCGGGTGGTGTTGGCAATAATCCGGGCCAGCGTGGTTTTCCCCGTCCCCGGCGGCCCATAAAAAATCAGCGACCGCAGCCGGTCGGCCTGAATGGCCCGGTACAGCAGCTTGCCCTTGCCCAAAATATGCTCCTGCCCCACAAACTCGTCCAAGGTGCGGGGGCGCAGCCGGGCGGCCAAAGGGGCCTCGGTCTTAAGTCGCTGCTCCCGGTTGTAAGCAAATAAATCCATACGGCCCCTCCCTTTCCTTTCGCCCATTCCTGCTTTTTTCGTTTCGCTTTCCCGGCTTCTGCGCTCACTTTTTTACTTTAAGAACCCGGAAATAATCTTTTCTTCGGCCTCGGCCTCGGTAAGCCCCAGGGTTTGCAGCTTTAAAATCTGCTCCCCGGCAATCTTCCCAATGGCGGCCTCGTGAATCAGGGCCGCATCCACATGGGCGGCCTCCAGCCCGGGCATTGCCACCACCCGGCCCTCGTCCACCAAAATGGCGTCGCACTCCGAATGCCCGGTACACCGGGCCTGCCCCACAATCATAGAACGAAAGCACTGGCGGGACCGGCCCCGGGCCACCGACCGGGATACCAAATCCACGCCGGAGTCCTCCCCCTCCAGCGTCACGTTAAAAACGGATTCCGCCTCCTCGGCGCCGTCGGTCATCAGCCGCTCTCGCACCAGCAGCCGGGCGTTTTTCCCCAGCACCGCCGAGGTTTTCCGCACGGTGTTGTCCACCCCCCGCAGCTGGATGGTATCCATTTCCAGCACGGCCCCCTCCGCCAGCTTGGCGTCGGTCACCGGGTCAATGCGCCGCCGCCCGGTCCCCTGGCCGGTGCCAATGTGCTTTTCTTTATATAGCACATGCGCATTCTTTTCCAAAAAGAACCGATGGATGCCGTTGTGGGCCGCCTCGCTATCGTCCTCGGTATGCACGCCGCACCCGGCCACGATAATAACATCGGCGCCCTCGCCTACATAAAAGTCGTTATACACCAAATCGTGTACGTCCCCCCGGGTCACGCAAGCGGGGATATACACCGTCTCGCCCTTCGTTTCGGGCAAAATATGAATCACCAGCCCCGGGCCGTCGGTCTTGCTTTCAATCTTGATATGCTCGGTAGACTGCCGCCCGGCGCACTGGCCGTCCTCCCGGATATTAAAGGCCCCGGAAAGCGGCCCCTTTAAATCGGATACGATTTTCAGCAGCTCCTCGGTAATCTTATTCA
>CAKTER010000090.1 GCA_934552695.1 uncultured Eubacteriales bacterium | reverse complement strand
GTCATCCACTACAACTGTATCGGCGCTTTCGATGTGCCGGATCGCAAGAAGATCCCGGAGGCCGACATCATCATGGAAACGAGAAAAGGCGTAGCTGTCAGCTACGCCCCGGTACAAATCGCGGTATGAACTTTGCAGAAAATAAAAATGCGGAGTGTCCGTTACAGGATACTCAAATCCTTTAAGGACACTCCGTATGGTCCGAGTGACGAGACTTGAACTCACGACCCCTTGACCCCCAGTCAATTACAACAATGGTACAGTGAGCACAATGAAAACCCCAATATTCCACCCGAATATGCATTAGACGAACTTTATAGAATTACTTTTCCAAATAAGTAACTGTACCCCTGCTTCTTCCTTATCTTGCAATAGAATTATTTTCCCACCATACAAGATTTTCGGTGCTATAGAAATGTTCGCGTCGCGTGAACAAAAAGGACTCCTCTCGAATATGTGTGATACCCGAGAGGAGCTTTTTTAATTTTATTGGATTGCGTCCTTCAATGCCTTTCCGGGCTTGAAGGCAGGCACCTTCGCCGCGGCGATCTCGATGGTCTCGCCGGTGTGGGGATTGCGGCCCTGACGGGCGGCACGTTCCCGCACCTCGAAGCTGCCGAAGCCAGGGATCTGTACCTTGTCGTTTTGTTTCAAGGTCTCCTGCACCGTGCTGAAAAAGGCGTTCAGCACCTGCTCGGTGTCCTTCTTGCCTACCCCTGCGATTTCGGCCACAGAGGAAACCAGTTCAGTCTTGTTCATGTTCTCGTTCTCCTGATTCGTTTTTTGTTCAGTCGTAGATGGATTCCATGTCCCATTCGATGATCGCGCCGGTATTGGCGTCGATGGTGAAGTCGTACTCCATCGTGCCATAGCGGATCTCGCCCTCGTACTCCCAGCGGCCATCGTCAAAGTCCAGCTTGAACTTGTAGAGGTTCGCAGCCGTCGCGCCGGGGACACGGGCAAGGGCGGTCTGCTTTGCCGTTGCCTCGCTGATCTTCACATTGGCATTGGTGTTGGTGTTCTGGGCCGGGGTGTAGCTCTCGGCATCGTAGTCATAGCTGACGATCTTGCCGGTGGCGGCGTCGATCTCATAGTCGTACTCGGTATAGCCAGTGCCGCCGCTGACGATGAACTCGATCTCATAGACCTTGCGCCCATTCTCCCAATCCTGCTGTGACTTGACGAACTGCACCTGCGAAGCGGTCTTGCCCGCGTGCTGGAGCGCGGTCTGCTTCGCCTGCTCCAGCGTCACGCCGCCGGTGGGCGCGGACTGGGAAGAATTGTTGGTGTCAAAGTCGGTGACATCGCAGCCGGAAGCTGTGCTGTCCAGACGGACGGTCTGTGTGGCGCCGTCCCAGCTCACGCGCTTGCCCATGATCTCACCAATGGCGCGGAGGGGCAGATAGATGGAGCCGTTGTAGATCGCCGGATCGACCTTCGTGCCGTTGGCGTTCACAAAGGTACGCTCGGTGCCGTCGATGACGATGTGATACTCTGGACGAAGGGTGAAGGTCACATCCGTGCGCTTCGCCGCCGTGTCCGGCGTTCCGGTCACATTGCCGGTGGTGCGCGTCCCGCCGAGAGAGGCGGTGCCGGTGGTGCCATCCCAATTCACATTCGTGCCCATCAGCTCGCCCACGGCACGGAGCGGAATGTAGGTCGTACCATTGCAGAGAATGGGATGAACCTCCTTGCCCTGGGCGTTGTAGAAGTCGCAGGTAACGCCGTCAATGCAAACAGTCACATCCGGGCGCAGGGTGGCGGTCACATTGGTGGCGGCAAAGGCGCTCCCCGTCAGTGCGGCGGACAGCGCCATCGCACAGGCGGTCGTTTGGATGAGTCGGTTCTTTTTCATGTCTGGTTCCTCCTTAGCGGTTCAGTACCTCGGCGTCCCATTCGGTAATATTGCCGGAAGTGGCGTCGATAGTAAATTCATACTCGGAGCCGTCGTAGATAATCTTGCCTTCATACTCCGGGCGGCCATCGTCGTAATCCAGCTTCCATTCGTAAATGTCCTTTTCCGTTGCGCCGGATACACGGGCCAGGGCGGTCTGCTTTGCCGTCGCCTCGCTGACGGTGGCGCTGTTTCCGGTGCCAACCACGGTTTTCGCCTCGTAGCCAGAGTTGACGATCTCGCCGGTAGCAACCGCAACGTCATAGTCGTACTTCGCACCGTTTGCGTACCACTCAATTTCATACACCTGACGTCCGTCGTCATAGTCCAGCTTGGACTTGGTGATGGTGGCGTCTGCGGCGTTCACACCTGCATGGGCAAGGGCAATCTCCTGCGCCTTGGCCTCGTCCACCGCACCGGTAGAGGTGTTTGTGTTGGGCGCAGACTGCGCCGGAGTGGTGGTCGCACCGGATGCAGTGGTATCCGTCTGAGCGCTGTCTGCGGGTGCGGCGTTCTTATCCCGATAACTCGCCTCCAGCACCTCGCCGCTCTCGGCGTTAATGGAGTAGGCATAGACGTAATCGCCCGAAGTAAACTCCACCTTGTAGCAGGTCACGCCCGCCACCTCGCTGAGCGTGGACGAAGAAATGCTTGCATTGGATGCCTCAATATTCGCCGCCTGAAGCGCCGCCGTCTGCGCCTGCTCCATGCTGATGTATTCTGCCTGCTGGCTACTCTGGGATTGGTTCGCCGTGGGGCTGTTGCCGCATCCGACAAGCGCCGCCGCCAGCATCAGCGCCGTACCCGTCATAATCCATTTTTGTTTCATGGGGAAAACCTCCTCCTTTAGTATTTTAATGGGAATATACCAGAGAGGTTTACACTTTGTCAATAGAAAGTTTAGTTTTGCAACCAAACCGTTACTTTTATTCTTTCGCCGCCCCGTATTTTAAAATCAGCAGCTCCACCGCCAGCTCCTCGTCAATCTGCCCGGTTTTAAAGGCCACGTCCGCCTCCAAGCAGTCCTCCAGCGCCTGAGACAGGGTGGAAAGCGAGAAGTTTTTGCCTTGGGCCAGCAGCTTCCGCACCAAAAACGCCTGCCGCTCCGTCAGCCCCAGCCGGGCAACGATGGCGCTTGGCCCCTCCCCCTTTTGGGCCAGATATTTTACCTGAAACAGCAGCCGGAACTGCCGGATGAGCATCCCCAAAATGTCGATGGGCCGCTTTTTGAGAAGCAGCATGTCCCGGTACAGCTCCACCGCTTTTTCGCCTTGCTTTTGGCTGAGGGCGTCCACCAAATCGAAGATTTTGGCCTCCAGGGTTTGGGAGCAGACCGCCGCCACGTCCGCCGCCGTAATGGCCGTTCCGCTGCCGGGGTAGTCGCACAGCTTGGCCATCTCGTTGTTCAGGTTGGTCATGTCGCTGCCCACGGTCTCCAACACCAGCCGGGCCACGTCCCCGTCCAGCTCCCGGCCCGCCGCCGCTGCCTTTTTTTGCAGCCAGGCCACAAGCTCCCGCTCGGTGGGGGCCTTTAGCTCCACGCACAGCCCCGCTTGCTTGGCCGCCTTGAACAGCCGGTTGGCGGCGTTCACCTTGTTTTCCACAAAAATCAGGGTACACACCGGCGAGGGGTTCTCCAAATACGCCGCCAAGGCCTCGGTGTCGGCCTTGCGCCCGGCGTCGAACAGCCCGCTGCCGGTAACCAGCACCACCCGGCGCTCCGCCAAAAACGGGAAGGTTTGGGCCGCCGCCACAATTTCCCCGGCGGAGGCGTTCCCCGCAAACCGGTCCAGGTTCATGGTGGCCGCCATGGGGTCCACCATGGCCTCGGTGAGCCGCTGGGCCCAGGCCTGCTTTAAATAGTCCTCCGTCCCATACAGCACATAGCAGGGGCGGAAGCTTTTGCTTTTGATGTCTGCTTTCAGTTCCTTCATGGTTCGCTCCCTTCCGGCCGCCCGGGGGCCGCCTCTGTGGTTTCGGTCGGTAAACAGGTGCTTACCGGCCAGTCCCGGGCCCGGGAGCTTACCCAAAACACAATGCCGCCCTGCCGGGCCGTGGACAGCACCGGAACCCCTGCCGCCTCCAGCCGCTCCAGAGTTTCGGCATGGGGATGCCCGTAGCGGTTGCCCCGGCCTGCCGAGACCACCGCCCAGTCCGGGTGGGCTGCCGCCAAAAATTCCGGGGTGCTGCTGTACTTGGAGCCGTGATGGCTCAGCTTGAGCACGGTACACGACAGGTCAGCCCCGCTATCCACCAGCGCCGCCTCGTCCCGGGCCTCCAAATCCCCGGTAAACAGCACGGCGCCGTCCCCGCAATCCAGCCGCAGCACCAGCGAATCCCCGTTGGTGTCGGTACCGGGGTTGTTCTCCCCGGCGTACAGGCAGGTGAGGGACAAATCTTCGGCCAGGTCCAGCGCCTGCCCCGTTTCAAACCGGTACAGGGGTACCCCCTTTTGCGCCGCCGTTTGCACCAGCTGCACAAACAGCGGGTCGGAGGGGTCGCTGCACCGGCCCAGAGCCAACGCCTGCACCGGCACTTCGTCCAACAGCTCCAAGGCCCCCAAGGCGTGGTCGGTATCCATGTGGGTCACCACCAGCAGGTCGATGGCTCCGGCCCCCACATATTCCAGATAGGGGGCTACCACGTTCACACCGGTGGAGTTTCCCCGCCGGGCAAAGGCCGAGCCGCCGCCGTCGATGACCAGGGCCTTGCGGTCGTAGGTGGAAATGACGGCCGCATCCCCCTGGCCCACGTCCAAAAACGCCACCCGGTTCACCTGGGCCAGCCGCTGCCAGCTGAAAGAGCCAGCCAGACCGACGGCCAGCCCCACCGTTAGGAGTGGGATTCCCCGGGGCTTTTGCTTCCACAGGCACAGGACCGTCAGCAACAGCCCATAGTAAAACAGCATGGCCCCCAGCGGGGGACGGCCGGTTAAAATCTCCGCTCCGGGAAGGGCGGCCACCCACCGGCTCAGCCCGGTAATGCCCCTAAGCAGCACATAGTCCGGCCCGGCCAAAAACAGGGCTCCGGCCGGGAACCAAAGCCCCACCAGCCCGACTAAAATCCCCAGGGCCAGCACCAGCTCCAAAACCGGCACCACCAGCAGATTGGCTGCCAGCGAGACCACCGATACCCGGTAGTAGAACCAGGCGACAAGGGGGCCACTGCCCAACGTGGCAAACACCGTAGTCAGCAGCAGGTTTGCCACCGCCGGACGACGGGGCCAAACCCCGTCCAGCCAGGCAAAGCCCAGCACAATGCCCGCTACTGAAGCAAAGGAGAGCAGGAACCCGGCGTCCCACAAATACAGGGGCTTTGCCAGCAAAATCAGCAGGGCTGCCGTCCCCAGGGAGTTCAGGGTATCGGCCTTTCGGTACAGCAGCTGGCCCCCCAGCACCACCGTAGCCAAAATTACCGCACGGGCCGTGGAGGCGCTAAGCCCGGTAAACAGGCCGTAGGCCCACAAAAACCCCAGCGTGATGGCAGCCGCCTGCCGCCGGGTGCGCCCCAGAGCCTGCCGCAGCAATCGCCGCAACAGCTCGGCCAGCAACGAAACGTGCAGGCCGGAAATGGCCAAAATATGGCTAATGCCCGCTGCCCGGTAGGCCTCCCGCACGCTGTCGTCCACATCGGCCTTATCCCCGGTCACCATGGCTTTTAAAATCCCGGCTTCCTCAGCCGGAAGGGCCCGGTCGTACACCGCATTCACCGTTTCCCGCAGGCGGGCCAAGGTTGCGCCCCGGGGCACGGCGTCGGTTTCCTCTGCCTGCGCCACATACATCCCACAGGCAATGCCCCGGTTCCGGTAATACCGGGCAAAGTCGAAGCCCCCGGGGTTCCGGCGTCCGTCAAAGGCATAGAGTTCCCCTTGGGCCTGCCATTGGGTGCCCAGCTCCGGTAGCTCAGAGTCCGCCGGGAAAATCAACAGCACCCGGGCCGGGGACAGGGATTGTTCCGTAGCCCCCGCTTCCGTTTGGGCTTCCGTTCCGGTTCCTCCGCCGGGCCTCTCCGCTTCTTTCCCCATTTCTCCGGCCTGCTCCACCTGCACCGTCACCACCGGCCGTCCGGAATCCGAACGCTTGCGGTCGATCACCCGGCCCCGAAGCCCTACCGTTCCGGCGGCCTCTGCCACAGTCTGCCAATCCGCCCAGGGCAGAACGGAAAGCCGGAGGTTGGAGCCCCCCGCCAGCGCCACCGCCAAAAGCAGCACCAGCCACAGCTTCGACCGGCGTCGCTTTGCCATTCCCCCGCAAAACAGGACAGCTGCCCATGCAAAAAGGGCAAACCCCACCCACCCTGGCAGGGTCTGCCCCAACAGGAGACCCGCCATATAAAAGCCCGCCAACCAAAGCATGGGGCGTTTCATGCGCTCTCCTCCATCCTGTGTTTCAACCTTAATCGTTCCGGGTCGGGTCGGCCGTAAAGGTCTGGCTAAAGTCCAGCGCCCCCGTAGCCCCCGTCCGTTTTTCGCCTTCAATCAAAAATTGTACCCGTTCCACCGTATCCAGTTCACACAACGAATTGACGATGGAATACACCGTCAGCTCTTCGGAGATGCCGGTTAGCCCTTGCCGGGACAAAAAGTCGTCGCTCAAATCCACATAACACACCCGATCGGACACCGTTACGCTGCGAACCTTCGTGCCGCTGGGTACCGTGGCCCAAAGCCCTTCGGTTTCCGGCCCGGCAATGAGGGCCTCCACCACCGCCCGTTCCTCGGTTCCCGCCACAATCTCGGCCCG
>CAKTER010000089.1 GCA_934552695.1 uncultured Eubacteriales bacterium | reverse complement strand
ATGCTTTTCCGCAGCTCCATGGGCAGCACAATCCGCCCCAGCTCGTCTACCTTCCGCACAATTCCCGTCGATTTCATAATAAAGCCCTCCTGCTGTAGTTTCGATGGTTGTAAATCCCATTGACAGAAACCATATTAATTTTACAGCTTTTCCTATATTTTCTAGTTGTAGAATAGCGCTCATTCTGCTTTCTGTCAAGACTTTCCCCGCATATTCCGCCGAAATCGGCATATTGTGGGAAAAAGGAGGCGCTGTATGCTCAATACCATCTGGTTTTTTATGGTCGTTTTGTCCCTGGGGGCGGGCCTTGTGACCGGCCGGGCCGCCGCCCTCACCGACGCCGTGCTGGCCGGGGGCCGCTCCGCCGTGGATCTGGCCCTGACCATGGCCGGGGTTTTGGGGGCTTGGACAGGGCTCTTGCGGGTAGCCGAGAGCGCCGGGCTGCTGGATGCCTTGGCCCGCCGCCTGCGCCCCCTGTTGGACAGGCTGTTCCCCGGCCTGCCGCCCGCCCATCCGGCCCGGCCTGCCATCGCCGCCAATCTGATTGCCAACCTGTTGGGGCTGGGCTGGGCCGCCACCCCCGCCGGGCTCCGGGCCATGGAGGCCCTGCAACAAACCAACCCCCGGCCAGAACGGGCCACCCGGGAAATGTGCCTGTTCCTTATTTTAAATATGTCCTCGTTGCAGCTTATTTGCGTCAACGTGCTGGCCTACCGCAGTCAGGCGGGGTCGGCGGCCCCTGCCGAAATTTTGGCTCCGGGGCTGTTGGCCACCGGCATTTCCACTCTTGTGGCGCTGCTGGCCGCCAAGGTTTGCGAAGCCCTCACCCGCCCCTAACCGAAAGGAGCCGCTATGAACGTCCTCGTTTCCCTGTCCGCCTGGCTGCTGCCGGGGCTGTTTTTGGGAATATTGCTATATGCCTACCTCCAAAAAATCCCGGTGTTCGATGTGTTTTGGGAGGGCGCCGCCCAAGGCCTACGCACTGTAGCCCGGCTGCTGCCCACCCTTATCGCCATTTTGGTAGGCACCTCCCTGCTCCGCGCCTCGGGGCTTTTAGATGCCCTGGCCTGCGGGCTGGCTCCCGGCCTGCGCCCCCTGGGCTTTCCGCCGGCCCTGTTGCCCTTAGCCCTGCTGCGGTTGTTTTCCTCCGCCGGGGCCACCGGCCTGGCATTGGATTTGTTCGCCGCCCTGGGGCCGGACTCCTTCGAGGGCCGCTGTGCCTCGGTGTTGCTGTGCTGTACCGAGACCGTGTTTTATACCCTTTCGGTGTATTTTTCTCATGTGGGCGTGACCCGCACCCGCTACACCCTCCCCTGCGCCCTGCTTGCAAACCTGGCCGGGGTACTGGCCAGCGTGTGGCTGGTTCGGGTGTTTTTTTAGCGCCCCTTTTTCCTCTTTCTTTCGTTCTTCCCCGGCGGCGATGGTTTGCTTCCCAAAAGAATTTATGATACAATACCCCCGAGGTGTTACACATGAGACCACAACGCTTAGGGGTTTTTCTGACCGTTCTCCCGCTGATAGCGGGGGTATTTTCCGGCTGTCAAAAACAGGAGGCCGCCCCGGCTGCTGCTTTTTCGCTTTCGGCCGCCGAGGAAGCCGCCTATACCGCCGCCGTTGACCAGGTGTTATCGGAATACTATTGGAAATACGACGCCGCCAGCCTGGCCTTTGCCGAAGGGGAGGTCACCCGGGAGCCGGAGGCCCAAAATGCCAGCGCCCGCTGCGATTATGCCTTGGAAAAACAGGCGGGCCGGGCCTGCATAACCGCCACCGTCACCCTGCTGTATGCCAGCGACGAACCCGCCGGAACCGGCACCTTCTACTTTAAAGGCAACAACCTGCTGGGGTTTTGGTACGCCGCCCCCGGCGCTGCCGCCTCGGCCTACAGCCTGCTGGACCGGAACCTGTACCCCGCCGGGGAGATGCCGGATAAGCTGGAAAGCGCCGCCGGCTATGCCGCCAACCGGACGGAGTCGGCGCTGAGCCTGCCCACCGGAGGGCGGTTTGTGGCCGTGGGCCACAGCGCAACCCACCCCCAGCTGCTGTGCCTGCTTTTGGAGCGCCGGCTTACGGTGTATGGGCTGGAGGATGGCGTCCTTACCCCCCTGGCCGCTCTGGACTGGGAAACCGAGCGCCCCGTAACAGCGGCCTTTTTGACCGATGGCACCCTGGCGGTGCTGTTGGGGGACTATGTAGGCGATGGCTCCGATGACGGCGGCCGCATTGTTTCCAGCCGGGTGGCCTTTTATTCCCTGAGCGCCCCGCCGGAAGAGCCGGAGGCCGCCCCGGAAGAGGCAGGTTTTCCCGAAGAAGCCCCGGCCGAAGCCGAAAGCGCAGCGGAAACCGCTTCTGCCGCCGACCCCGGCCTGCCGGAAGCCTTAACGGAGCGCTACCCGGCGCTGGAGGCCGCCGCCTGCACCGGGCTGGCAGCGCTGGCCACCGGCGAGGGCCCGGCTTTGGCTGTGTTTTCCAGCCGCTCCCTCAAGCAATACCAAATTACCGCCGAAGGCCCCGTTTTGGCCTTTCGCCAATACCTGGGGCATTCCGTCACCAGCATGACCGCCGGGGATTTAACGGGGGACGGCACCACCGAGTATTTTTTGATTAGCGGGCTGGACTGCTACCTGTACCGGGCGGTGGAGTCCGGCTACGAAAAAATTTGGCAGACTCATGTAAACGGTTCGTTTTTCCAAGGCCCGGCCTGGATGGGCGACCTAAACCGGGATGGGGTGCTGGAGCTGTACCTAACCGACAACTACGGCAGCGCCATCCGCTACACCCTGGGCCAATGGGGGCTGGTGACCCGGAACGAGGACATTGACTACGGCGAAATTTTGGTGGTGGCCGACCTAAACGGCGACGGGCAAAGCGACTGCATCCAGCAAAATGCCGACGGCGGCGCCACGCTGTACCTGTACACCCCCGCAACCGAAGAGGAAGGAGCCACAGCCCATGAATGAAGAAGCCCCCGGGTTCCCTTCCGCCCCCGACGACGCCTTTTGGATGGCCCGGGCCTTGGACGAAGCCCGTTTGGCCTACGCTTTGGGCGAAGTCCCCATTGGCGCTGTCATCGTCCAAAACGGGCAAGTCATTGGCCGGGGACACAACACCCGGAACACCGAAAAAAACCCCCTGCACCATGCCGAAATCCTGGCCATTGACCAGGCAGCGGCGGCCGTGGGGGATTGGCGGCTGGAGGACTGCACCCTATATGTAACGGTGGAGCCTTGCCCCATGTGCGCCGGGGCGCTGGTACAGGCCCGGATTCCCCGGGTGGTATTCGGCGTGTATAATCCCAAGGCCGGGTGCGGCGGCTCCATTTACAACCTGCTTCAGGAGCCCCGGTTCAACCACCAGCTGGAGGTAGTCAGCGGTGTCGGCGAGGCCGCCTGCCGGGAGCTGATGCAACGCTTTTTTAAGGATTTGCGGGCCCGCAAGCAAACCCAGCCAACGCCTCCCCCGCAAGAAAGATAGCCCTTGGGGTTGGCCTCCCGGTTCCCTGCTGCCTCTTTCTGCGAATCGTCCAAGAAAAATATTCCTTTGTCCCACCGGTTAAACCGAAGCCATCCGGTTCTCGATGGGTTCGGTTTTTTTCGTCCCATCAAAAGAGGCCGCTCAAAAGCGGCCCCCCTCGAAGGCGTCCTTGCGCCCTATAAAACCGGAATCGGAAATGTTACGGGGTTTTCTCCCGTTGCCACAGCCGCTGGTTCCCCAGCCGGGCCAACAGCTCATACCGTGCCTGGGTATCCGCATTCCTGCCACAGTGCTCCCAAGAAACCGTTTCTCCGCTGCTGTAATCCACCGGCATGTTATACAACGCAAACTGATCGCTGGTCAAGTCCATTGTGCAGCCGTCGATTCGGTTAAAGTAGTGGCTCCCGCCTCCCGCCGTTTTAATTTTGCAAATGCTCCCGCCAAAGGTATCGTAAACCAGCATGGCGGTGATAGCGCACTGGCCGTAGGTGGGATCGTTCTCCTGGTCATAAGACGCCCGGCAGCCCGGATACGCCGTGTTTTTGCACCAGACCTCCAGCAAAACCTCGAACAACGTGTCCATCGAACGGATTTTGCCTGCCGTTCCGTCTTTCCTGCGGGGCTCTGGGATATGTTCGTTTCCATGATATGTGATTGGACGTCCGGATTTTGTAAAAAACATCTCATCCCCTCCTCACAAATCAAGTCTTCCTCCTTTACCTCCCTTGGGTTTCTCTTTTTAGTATACCATAAAAAGGGAAAGAAAGCATCCGGATAGTTTCTTTCCCAAGGGGAATGTCTACCACGCCTTGGGCCGCATCGCACCCTACCGGCGTACCCCGGCGGCGGCTTTGTCCCCGGGCCGCCCCCCCGAAGAAATCCCCGCCCTGCATTGACAAACCGGCTGTTTCACGCTATACTTAAAGTCCGGCGGGCTTCCGCCGCAAACAAGTTTTCCCATTTCCATGCTAGCCGGGGCAGTAGCGGCGCCCTGTACTCCAAATCCGCTATAGGGAGGGTGATGCCTGCTTTGCGGCGCTTGTCGATTTTGGTCTGCCCTTTGGCGGCGGCGTTGAAGGCTGAGTCTCGTGCGACGGCAGCCTGCGAACCGTGTCAGGTCCGGAAGGAAGCAGCACTAAGCAGCCCCTGTCGGGTGTTGCGAGGGCGCTTGGCCCGAGTCGGCAAAAAAGGTAACGCAAGAAAGACAGCGTCCAGAAGCAGGCGCATGGATTTTATGTTTAAATTAGAAAAAGAACCGGTGAGGCCGGTTCTTTTTTTGCGCTTGGGAAAAGGAACCCCGTTTTCTTGGCTTCCGCTCGCAGTTTATCCGGTGTAAAATCCCGGTTTCAAGCCCCATTCTTTTTAAAGGATTGGCTCGTCAGGCAAAAGGGAGGGGCTCCTTTGCGCTTCCTCCCTCCGGCGATGAACCGTTCCCGTTGTGGGCCGAGTATGCTATTCCTCCACAATCTCCCAGCGGCCCTCCGTTGTGCTTCCGTCTGGGGCGTGGGGATTCACCTTAGGGTATAGATAGTCTTCGCCGCTATCGTCAATAACCCGGTAATAGTCCTCATCTTCCTCCCACGCTTCATAGATTCTCCCGTTTGTAAGGCCAAAAAGATAAAACGATTCGCCGATAAATCTTAACCGCATTGTCTTTTCCGGCTTGTTTATGGGTTCGGGCGGTTCATAATACTGTCTCTTATCCATTTCTTCTCCTACCACTCCACATCCGTGAGCTTCTCAGCAATTTCCGCCAAAGAATGTCCCTCAAAAAACGGGCTATTCATAGCCTCCTCCAAACTATGAACAAGCATCTCTTTTTCATCGTACCAAAGAAGATAAGAATATCCGGCTTTTGGCGTATAATAGGGGTCAACGTGCCCATCTTTCCCCCGATACCGAAAATATAGCATTGTAAAGCACCGGGAAAGCATATTTCTTATCTCTGCTGCATTCATAAAAAGGAATACTATCCCCCTTCCTAAATCTTCCCGTTGTTCTTTCCCTTTGCTGCAATTCTTTCGTGCATTTGACCAAAGATATTCCGTTGCTGCTATTCCTCCACAATCTCCCAGCGGCCGCCATCCATGCCATTCCAAGCCCCTGGATTCTGACGGGGATATGAGTGATCGTAGCCACTGTCATCGATCACGCAATAGTCCCCCTCCTCGTCCAGCCAAGCTTCATAAATCTTTCCATTGGTTAGCTTCACCCCATCGCCAAAGCTTTCCCCCACATACCGCAGCCGCAGGGTTTTTTCCGGCTTTTTTGGAGGATCCGGGGTCCACACCCGTTTTCCCTCGGCCCACAGCCGCCGGGCCTCGTTCAGGCTCACCATTCCATTGGCTCCGCCGGAACAATCCGGATCGTCCCTCTGGAAGGGATCATCCTCCCAGCCGCACCGCGGGCAAATATCGTAGTCCCCTATTTCCTTCAGCGCTACCGTTCCACACACCGGACAGGGGACGGTATTTTTCCCTTTTCGGGCAAAGTAAAGCGTATCCGCTATCGCTTTGGCCAACAGCTCTCGTTCGGTAAACTCCCTCGGCGTTCTCGAAAAAGTTTTCTCCCAGACGATGGCACAGCAGCTTCTCTCCAGCCAGTGAACTTCTACCCAAGTCAAAGAATACTCCGTCTCCGGCAAAAAAGCGGTGCCACATTCCCGATTCAAAAAATCGGCTTCCTCTGGCGTAAATCGGAACGTTGCAGCCATCGTAAATTCCCCCTTACCAACAAACAACCCCTGCCATTCTCTTCGCAAAAATTCTTAGCGCACAGCCCCGCAGCCATGCGGCAGCAGTCATGCAAATACCCGTCCGAACGAGTTTCTTCTGCCTCAATCTAAAATGTGTCGTCTCCATTCTTGTCCAAGTGGGGCTTCCCGCACCTTTTGCGCTTCCCTGCCGGCCCGATTTTCCCTGCCTATTGCAAAAAAACCACAGAGCCTAAACTCTGTGGTCATTATCAGCAGGGGCAGAAGGACTCGAACCCTCGACATCCGGTTTTGGAGACCGACGTTCTACCAACTGAACTATACCCCTTCGCCTGCAAAGGTTCGATTTTGAAACTGTGCCTTCAAAACCGAATAGAAACTTTCTCCCACATCAATCTTTGCTTCTTCCTTCCTTGACCTAGGTCAAGCCCTCGACCGATTAGTACCAGTCAGCTACACGCATTGCTGCGCTTCCA
>CAKTER010000088.1 GCA_934552695.1 uncultured Eubacteriales bacterium | reverse complement strand
CTGATGGATGTCCGCCGGGTCTTTCCGAATGGCCTTTTCAATCTGGGCCAGCGCCATTTCCCCCCGGTCGGTGGGCAGGCACCGCAGCTGGGCCCCGGCAATGATGGCGGCGGCTCCGGCCTCGTGGCAGACGATATGGCAGTTGTCGGGCAGAATGACTTCCTCGCCCCGCTGGACGTGGGTAAACAGGGCCAATTGGTTGCTCATGGTGCCGCTTGGCACAAAGAGGGCGGCCTCCTTGCCGAATTTTTCGGCGGCCAGGGCCTCTAACCGGTTGATGGTGGGGTCGTCGCCGTATACGTCGTCGCCTACCGAAGCGGTGTACATGGCCAGCCGCATTTGGTCGGTGGGGACGGTGACAGTGTCGCTGCGCAGGTCGATCCAGTTTCCAAGCATGGCAAATTCTCCTTTGTATCGGTTCGGGGGCAGGGGCCCCTCATAGGTGTTTCTTATATTGTACCGATTTTGTCGGAATTCGTCAATCCACCGGAGCAGCCAAGAAGAGGGAATACAGAAAAAAGGCATGAATACTCACGCCTTTTTAGAGGTTCGGGAACCTGCCACCGCTTATTGTTCCATTTGCCGCCCCAAAAAACCGGCGGCGGTTTGGGCCAGCTTGCCTTCTACTTCACCCATCCGCTGGTCGGGGGAGAGGAAAATGATGGCCCCCAGGGCGTCGCCCTCGGAAATGATGGGAGCGATTAGTTCGTAACGGTAGGCCTCGGCGGTGTCGTTTTCCAAAACGGGAATAAACGACTTTTCCTCCCGGGTGGCAACATGGGTGGAGCGGCTGTTGATGCAGCGCTCCAGCTCGGGGCTGATGGTTTTATCCAAAAACTCCTTTTTGCCCCCGCCGGAAACCGCTACAATTTGGTCCTTGTCCACAATACAGGTAATGTGTCCGGCGTTTTGGGCCAACGACTCGGCATATTCCCGGGCAAAGGCCCCCAGCTCGCCAATGGGGGAATACTTTTTTAAAATGACCTGACCTTCCCGGTCTGTGAAAATTTCCAACGGGTCGCCCTCCCGAATCCGCAGCGTTCGCCGGATTTCCTTGGGGATAACGACCCGGCCTAAATCGTCAATGCGCCGTACAATGCCGGTTGCTTTCATACGCATCGTCCTCCTGCCTCAATTTCTTAGTACAGGAAGTAGTATCCGCATATTCCGAAAATGTATACGCCTGGGGAAAATAGGAAGCTTGGCACGAGGAATGACAAAAAAGAAGGGGAACCATGGGTTTAGAGCGGAAAAAACAGAGGACGCAGGGCTGGGAATTGAAAGATGTTGTTTTTATACAAAATGTAGAAAAGTGGGAGAAATAATTGGTTTTATATTGCAAATAGGAAAGGAAGGTGCTAAGTTGATTATAGAAAATGGCGAGAAAAGGGGGAATAATTTGAAATATCTTGCACATATTGCCGAAGACGGACGAGAACAGACGGTAAAATCCCATCTGGAGGGGACAGCAGATTTGGCGGCCCAGTTTGCGTCGGCGTTCGAGGCGGAAGCCGATGCCCGGCTGGCAGCGTTGCTGCACGATATGGGAAAGTATACGCCGGGTTTTCAAAAACGTTTACGGGGCGGGCCCCGGGTGGATCATTCCACAGCGGGGGCGCAGGAAGCGTTTCGGCGGCGAAATTTACCGGTAGCGCTGGCCGTAGCCGGACATCACGGGGGAATCCCCGATGCGGGAGGATATCGGGATAGTGCGGAGGAGAGCAGCCTGTTGGGGCGGATACACCGGCCGGGGACTGTTGACCCTGTATGGAAGCAAGAGATTACAGTCCCGGTTGGCGGCCCGCCCGACTGGCTGACAAAAGATACCCTGGCCAATTCGTTTTATACCCGGATGCTTTTCTCCTGCTTGGTAGATGCCGACTTTCAGGATACACAAAACTTTATGGAGGGGAGCCCGGCGCCTCGGGGCGGCACTGTCTCGATGGAGGAGTTGTGCCAAAAGATGCGACAGAAGGCACAAGGGTTTTTGCAAAAAATCCCGGACACAGAAGTGGGGGAACGGCGCAACGAGGTGTTGCGAGCCTGTATACAGCGGGGCCGGGAGTGGCCCGGAGGGCTATACAGCCTGACCGTGCCTACCGGCGGCGGGAAAACCTTTTCGTCGCTGGCATTTGCGCTGGAACAGGCTGTAATGCAACATAAGAATCGGGTTATTTATGTGATTCCCTATACTTCCATTATTGACCAGACGGTGGAGGAGTTTTCGAAAATTTTGGGCGAGGAAAACGTGCTGGCCCATTATGCCGGGGCGGAGTACCAGCTGATTGAGCCGGAAGAAATGACAGAAGCGCAATACCGTCGGCTTTTGGCCAGCGAAAATTGGGATGCCCCAGTCGTGGTGACGACAGCCGTACAATTTTTTGAATCCCTGTATTCCAACCGCAGCAGCCGGTGCCGAAAGCTGCACAATATGGCCAACAGCGTGGTGATTTTTGACGAGGCCCAGACGATTCCGACGGATTATTTAATGCCCTGTTTGTATGCGGTTGCCCAGCTGGTGCAGTTTTATCGCACCACGGCGATTTTGTGTACAGCAACCCAACCAGCCTTTGGGCGCTTGTTCCAAAAGCTGGCCCCGCAGCTCTCTATTCGGGAGATCTGTCCCCATACGCAGGAATTGTATGCAGCATTGCGGCGGACAACATTAGCGGAGTTGGGAACCATTTCGCAGGATGTGCTGGGAGAGCGGTTGGCGGCCCATTCCCAGGTGCTGTGTGTGGTTAATCGCCGCAGCACGGCCCAGCAGCTGTATGCGGCATTGCCGCCGGAGGGGAGCTTTTGCTTAACGACTCTGCTCTGTGCTTATGACCGAAAGCGGCAAATTGCGGAAATTCGGGACCGGTTGGAGAAAGGGATGCCCTGCCGGGTGGTATCCACCTCTTTGATTGAAGCTGGGGTGGATGTGGACTTTCCGGTGGCCTATCGGGAAGAATGTGGGCTGGATTCGTTGCTCCAAACGGCAGGGCGCTGTAACCGGGAGGGACGAAATGCTGTGGCCGAAAGCCGGGTGTATCGCTTTCGACTGGATGGGCTGGGAACTCCACCAGGGCTTTCGCAAAAGGTAAGCGCCTTGCATTTTGTAGCCCGAAGGCAACCCGATTTGGCCTCGCCGGATGCGATTCATGCCTACTTTACCGAGTTATTTCAGTTAAAAGATGAGAGAGCGCTGGATAAAAAGCAGATACTTCGGGATTTAAAGGAAGGGAAGGATGGCTGTGCGTTACCCTTTGCTCAGGTGGCGGAGAGATTTCAGCTGATTGAAACACCGACCCGTACCGTGTATATTCCCCGGGGAGAGGGTGCTGACCTGTGTCGGCGGTTACAGGCCGGGGAAATTAGCCGGACGCTGTTGCGGCGTTTGGGTCTATATAGCGTGGATTGTTATGCCCCGCAGTTTGAGGCGTTGGATAATGCCGGGGCCTTGCAGTTGCTTCCGGATGATTCGGCTGTTTTGACCGATTTGTCCCAGTATAGCCAGGAAACTGGGTTGGCTTTGGATGTGGAGAGCGGACAGGCCATTTTTGTGTAGATCGTTATTTTGAAAGGAGGGAAAGCCATTGTCTATGTTGATCGAGGTTTGGGGGGATTATGCCTGTTTTTCTATGCCGCCGTTTAAAACAGAACGAATGAGCTATGACATGATGACCCCTTCGGCAGCCCGGGGGCTGGTAGAGGCGGTGTATTGGCACCCCGGAATGCGGTATGTCATCGACAAAATCTATCTGCTGTCGACCATCCGGTTTGCCAATATTCGCCGGAACGAAGTGAAGTCCACGCTGCTGGCTTCCAATGTTCTTTCGGCTGTCAAAGGCGGAGCACCGCCGGTACTGTATACCTCCCAGGACATTCAGCAGCGGGCGGCCATGGTATTGCAGGATGTTCATTATGTGATCGAATGCCATTTTGATTTAACCGACAAAGCGGCGCCAGGGGACAATGCCGGAAAGTTTCAGGATATTTTGCGGCGACGGCTGGAAAAAGGCCAATGTTACCACACCCCGTACCTTGGCTGCCGGGAATTTCCGGCTCGATTCCGCAAATGGCCGGGGGGCGACATTCCTGCACTGCCCATTACCCGGGATTTGGGGTGGATGCTTTACGATATGGATTATTCCGACCCGGAGGATATTCGGGCGCAATTTTTCCGGGCCCAGCTGGTGCAGGGGGTTATGGATTGCCGGAACCGGGAGGTGGTTATATGATTTTGCAGGCACTGACCACCTATTACGAGGCCATGCTGCGGCAGGGGCGCATTTCGGCCCCTGGCTGGGACGATACGTTTAAAGTCAGCTTTTGGCTGGAGGTGGACGACGCCGGGCGGCTGGTGGATGTAATTGACTGCCGGGAACTGGTGACCAAGGGGAAAAAGCAGGAGTTGCGGCCCCGGCCCATGCGGGTCCCGGCCCATTATCAGCGAACGGTGGGAATCGTAGCCAACTTTTTGTGCGATAACTCTACCTATATTTTAGGGGCGGACGAGAAGGGGAAGCCGGAGCGCTCCCGAGAGTGCTTTGCTGCTTGCGGAGCTCTGCATCATCAGCTTTTGGATGGGGTGGATACCCCGGCGGCCAAGGCTGTTCTACAATTTTTTGATACCTGGCAGCCGGAGCGGGCTTCGGAGCATCCGCTGTTAAAAGACCGGTGGAAGGATGTGACCGGCAATGCCAATTTTGTGTTTGTGTACGATGATAACGGAACCCGGCGACCGGTGACGGAGGATCCGGATTTTCAGGCCGCCTGGCAGCGGCACTATCAAGCCGGAAACCCTGATGCACCCAAGGCCCAGTGCCTGATAACCGGGGAGCAGGCGGCAGTGGCCCTAACGCATCCTTCTATTAAAGGGGTAAAGGACGCCCAAAGCTCCGGGGCCAGTCTGGTTTCGTTCAACGCCCCGGCCTTTTGCTCCTATGGGCACGAGCAGGGGGCTAATGCTCCGGTGAGCGAGTATGCCGCCTTTGCTTATACGACGGCACTGAATACCCTGCTGGCGGATACGGCCCATCGCCGCTTTTTGGGGGATACCACGGTGATTTGTTGGGCAGAGAATGCCGGAAACGCCTATGCCGATTTGGGGATCGATGCTCTGTTTGGCCTCCCGGAGGATTCTGGCTTGCAGGAGGAAGATGTGACCCGGGCGCTGACCCAGTTGGAAAAGGGAGAGCCCTGTCCTTGGCTGGAAGAAACGTTGCAGCCCGATCAGCACATATACTTTTTGGGCCTGGCCCCCAACGCCTCTCGGCTTTCGGTACGGTTCTTTTTGCGGGATAGCCTGGAGGGCTTTGCCCGGCACATGCAAAGTCACGAAAAAGCGTTGGAGATTGTCCGCCCGGCCTACGATGAACGAAAGCGGCTTTCGGTATGGGCCCTGGCCCGGGAAACGGTCAACCAGAAAGAACGGAACCCGGCGCCTACACCCCGGCTGGTGGGAGAGCTGCTGCGGGCGATTTTGACCGGCGGTCGGTATCCGGCTACGCTGCTGAACGGCGTAACGCTTCGCATTCGGGCGGAAAGTGAAGTGACCCGGGGGCGGGCGGCCATTTTAAAAGCATACTACACCCGAAATTCGACGCCCTTGTGTCCAAAGGAGGTATTAACGGTGGAATTGAACGAACAAAGTCAGTATCAGCCCTATATTTTGGGGCGGTTGTTTGCTGTGCTGGAGGCCATTCAGGATGTGGCCAATCCGGGCATTAACACGACGATTAAAGACCGGTACTTTAATTCGGCCTGCGCTACCCCGGCAGTGGTATTTCCTACGCTACTGAAGCTGGCGCAAAAGCATTTACAAAAGATGGAGGAGAAGAATCGGGGGTTTTACAGTCGGCAGATGACGGAGCTGATGGGGAGGCTGACGGAAAACTTCCCCGGCCGGATGACCCTTCCCGAGCAGGGAGCCTTTGAGATTGGTTACTACCATCAAACCCAAAAACGGTATGAAAAAAAGAGTTAAGGAGGAAGCGTAATGTCTGAGGCAATCAAAAACCGGTACGATTTTGTGATTCTGTTCGATGTAGAAAACGGCAACCCCAACGGGGATCCTGACGCCGGGAATATGCCCCGGGTAGACCCGGAGACCGGCTTTGGGCTGGTGACGGATGTGTGCTTAAAGCGCAAGATTCGGAATTATGTGGAGATGGCCAAAGAGGACGCCGAAGGCTATCGTATCTACATTAAAGACGGTGTGCCCCTGAATCGCAGCGATAATGAGGCCATTACGGCGCTGGACATTGACCCGGATTTGAAAAAAGCCAAAAAGGCAGATCCGGGCATCGACCTCCGGCTACGGGATTGGATGTGCGCCCACTTTTTCGACATCCGTACCTTTGGGGCCGTTATGACTACCTTTGTAAAGGGGGCGCTGAACTGTGGGCAGGTGCGGGGCCCCGTGCAGCTGGGCTTTGCCCGTTCCATCGACCCGGTGGTGCCTCAGGAGATTACCATTACCCGAGTAGCTATCACCACCGAGGCGGATGCAGAGCGGAAAGGCACGGAAATGGGCCGTAAGCATATCGTTCCTTATGGCTTGTACCGGGCCGAAGGCTATGTTTCGGCCAATTTGGCCCGCAAAACCACCGGGTTCTCGGAAGAAGACCTGGAGCTGCTGTGGCAGGCGATTTTAAATATGTTTGAAAACGACCATTCGGCGGCTCGGGGCAAAATGGCAGTGCGGGAGCTAATCATCTTTCAGCACGACTCGGAGC